>JAYVWQ010000145.1:0-4026 GCA_043785945.1 Akkermansia sp. | reverse complement strand
GTGGCCAGCAGTTCGGGCAGGAGCAGAAAATCCCCGTCGCTCGCGCTGGTGTTCAGGCCGTGAATGGCCAGCACGTTCGTCCCCAACTGCAGCAGTCCGCGCACCGCCGTCAGGTTGAACTCCTGCCAGTCGCCGCCGTCCACATCGGCCCGCGCCACTGTCGAGGTCGAGTTCCACGCCGGGCTGGCCGGGGCGTTGGCGCTGGCCACGAGCTGGCCGTTCAAGTAGGCGAGGAACCCGTCATCGAATTTCATGCGCAGGGTCAGAAACTCCACCGCCGCGACATTCGTGACCACGAAGGGCATCCGCAGATAGGCCGACGAGTTGATGTTGCGCAGCACGCTCTGGAGGTTCGTGAGGATGTTCGGGGTCAACGACTGATTGCCGCGAATGGTCGCGCTGAGATAGCTGGCGTCGCCGATGTCGTCGTAAGTGCCGCCATTGCCCGTGGGATCGAGGGCCACATCAATCGCATCACCCACGTTCACACCCGTGATGACGACGCTGCGCACGGAGGGAGTGGAGCTGTAGGCCGACAGCGTCACGGTGTCCCGGAGCACGCCGTTTTGCAGAATGCGGGCGGTGACTCCAGTGCCGTCATCAACCGGTTTGCCCAGTTCCCAGTCCACCGTGATGGTGCCGCTCACCTCGCTGATCCAGCGGCGGATGACCCAGTGCCGGTTGCCGTGGTTCAAGCCGTTGGCCAGCATGGACAACTGCCCGATCTCATCAAATGGCGGGTCGCCGCTCGTCCAATCCCAAGTGTCACCATCCCAGAAATTATTGACTGTGTGCGGCCCGGTCGTGCGCGGGAAGGCGACGAAGTTCGATCTGAAATACGTCGGCGTGATCGTGTTGGAAGACTCGTTGTAGTAGCCGTAATACCAGTTCTTCTCACCCTGCACGCCGCCGAACGACCAGTCGGCCACCGTGTCCGCCACCACGGAAACATTCGTCTCGGTGTCGTAACCCACGCCCGTCCGCGCCAGCGACCACGAGTTGTCGTTGAAGATTTTAGCCGTCCAGGTGAGACCGAGATTGGTGTTGGCGGGGATGAACACACGCCCGAGCGCACCTGTGGCGAGCAGCGTGGTCACGGTCTGCTGCACCGGGAAACCGTAGGAAAGCCCGCCGGCCTGCGGCGGATAAAGCGGCGCGAACGCCGAGGCCACATTCGTACCACCGGGACGGACGAGCGCGAGATATTCGCCACCGCTTTTGAGCGAGAAGCTCGTGTGCAAGGTCGCGCCCGGCACCCGCCGGTTCTTGCCCGAGGCGAAGACGACGAGGTAGCCGTTGGGCGCCAGATTGGTCGCGGGAAAACTCCATTGTGCGAGGTCCGATGCCTTGTCCGTGAGCGACCAGCCGTAAAGGTTCACCGCATTGGTGCCGGCATTGTGGATTTCAATCCAGTCGGAGTAATCGCCGTCCTCGTCCGGCAGGGTGCGGTCGTTGACCGCCATGAACTCGGTGATGAGCAGGTTGTCTGCAGCGCGGACTGGTGACAGCAGGGCGCACAGGACAAGGGCCGTCCTGCCAAGGAAACTTCTGAACTTCATGCGATGCCTGTCTGATTGTGACCGCCGTGGAGCGCTACAATGACGCCTTGATCGGTAATCATATAAAGGCGTTTTGTCACGCCCTTAACCGGTGCGGAACATACGATCAGATCGGGTGGCGAAAAGTGATTCGTAGGACTTTTTCTCACCGCCCGGCGCGGGCTGGAGAAGGATGGGGTGGCCGACGGGATTCGAACCCGCAACAGCCAGCTCCACAAGCTGGGACTCTACCATTGAGCTACGACCACCATCCAAAAGCGGCGCGAAACTATGGTTCCGCCCCCGGTGCGTCAAGTCTCCCGCGCCTAAACCTCGTTGATCGGTTGCAATCGGGAAGGACCACTGAACTTCGTGCTCATGCACAAGCCGGGGGAAAAGCGGTGCTGAAGCGACCGCACTCCAAACGCTGCGCGCCGGACCGGACGCCTCGGGTTTCGCGATAGCGTTTGGAGTGCGGTCGCTTAAGCGCCGCTTTCGAGACGGTGATACAGCCAGGCACGCCCTGCGGACCACAGCTCGCGCCAAAATCATTTACGGCTCAAGAAACCCTGACCGCGCATCCATTCGGCGGCGCGATCGGGCCAGGCGGTGAGCGGATTTTCCGTGCGGCGCAGGCCGTAGCCATGACCGCCCTTGGGATAGACGTGCAGTTCCAAGGGCACGCCCACTTGCTTCAAGGCCGCCGAGTAGTAGAGCACGTTCTCGACCCGCACCGGATCATCCTGGGCAATGACGAGGAAGGTCGGCGGCGTGTTGCTGCTCACGGCCACAGTGGGGTTAATTTTGTCGTTCTGCTCCTTGAGCGTGAGATAGGCGGGATAAACCAGCACCGAAAAATCAGGGCGGCAGCTCATCGCATCGGCGGTGTCCGCCCTGGGGTAAGTGCGCTGCGCGGTGCTCGCGGCCAGGGCCGCCGCCAGATGTCCGCCCGCCGAAAAACCGAGCACGCCAATCCGTTTCGGATCAAGGCCGAACTCCCCGGCGCGCTGCCGCACCACGCCCACGGCGCGCTGCGCGTCCTGCAACGCGGCGGCGTGTTTCTCCATTCCGGCGCGCGCGGGCACCCGATACTTGAGCAGCACGCCCGTGACCCCGATGGAGTTCAGCCACTCGCAAACTTCCGTGCCCTCCAGGTCCAGCGCCAGAATGTTGTAGCCGCCGCCCGGAAAAACTACGACCGCCGCGCCCGTGTCCTTGTCCTTTGCCGGACGGTACACGGTCAGCGTCGGCTTCGAGACGTTGCCGAGGCGGATGAGGCGGCGGCCCGCGATCAGGCCGTCGCTGTCCTTCGTCATGTCCTTTTCGGCGGGCAGCGCGTTTGTCTCGTCCGGTACAGTTCCGGGCCACAAGTCGAACGACGACGGCTCGGCGGCGGAAAGATGCGAGGCGGTCAACCAGCCGAAGGCCAGTAGCAAAGGCGCGAAACGGGATTTCATGCCCGGAGGGAAACGAGTTTCTGCCAGAGCGTCCACGGAATTTTTCCGCACAATTATTCAGGCGAGTGACAGCGCAGCCGCCCAGTCGCTAGACTGGCGGCGATGAAGAGAATGTCGTTCCACTTAAGTCGCCTTGTCCTGCTCCTGAGCCTCGCGCTGTTCGCGGGGACGGCCCACGCGGCGGTTCCCACCAATGAGATCGCACGCGGGGAAAAATTCCTGGCCGATCTCTACGACCCCGAGCTGCGGCTGCTCCCGGAATTTCGCGGCAGCAAAACCTTCTGGCTCTTTCACGACAACTACCTCGCGGCTAAACTGCTCGCCGACCCGCAGCCGAAACTTGCGGCGGAAATCCAGCGCAGCCTTGTGCGTCATGGCGCAACCAACTCGGGCAAGATTG
Source organism: Akkermansia sp. (assembly GCA_043785945.1). Classification (GTDB taxonomy): domain Bacteria; phylum Verrucomicrobiota; class Verrucomicrobiia; order Limisphaerales; family SIBH01; genus JANNGC01. The sequence continues at coordinate 631 of JAYVWQ010000145.1, read as the reverse complement.
AAATTCTCTTCGGCGAAGCCGCGCGGCCTTTGCCATTCCGCACTTACATTCTGACCAATGTGGCGGTGGTGGCGGGGAAAACGATTCGCACCGAGATCGTGACCGGGCAGGTGCTGAAGGGCTGGGAGGAATACGCCGACCTGCTGCTCCTTGCCGCCATCGCGCAGGCTACGAACGCGCCCGCCGAAGCCCGCGCCCACTTCAAACGCGCGGCGGCGCTCTGGGATGGCCGGGGCTTCCATGACCGCGTGATGGCGAAGCAGAATCCTGGGCAGCAACGCTACGCAACCTACAAGCTGGCGCTCCATCTCCTCGCCGCCGACCGGCTGTCTCAGCCCGGGCCTCCCGCCGCCGCAGTGCGTCAGCAACTGCTCGCCTTGCAAAACGACGCGGGCGGATGGATCACCGATTACACGCCAGAAGGGCGGCCGGTAGGACAGGCGAATGTGGAGACGACGTGTCTGGCGTTGCTGGCGCTGAAGACGAATTTCAAATGACGAATGGGGGTGCGACTTCGCCATTCCCTTCGTCATTCAAGGCTCGTCATTTCAAAAAATACCCCTGCTGCTTCGCGCTGATCGGCAGCCCCAGCTTCTCCATCACCGCCAGCAGATCCTCCCACACCTTGCGC
>JAYVWQ010000144.1:0-8976 GCA_043785945.1 Akkermansia sp. | reverse complement strand
CACCTACCTCGTCTCGATCAACGGCGACACGAACAGCGATCCGGGCACGGTCCAGAATGTGTTCGACCTTTCCGGTCGCGCGCTGGGGGGGAACGGTTTTCTGGTGCTGCTGCAAAACTCGAACAGTTATTTCGCCAGCGGAAACGCCACCGTGCTGGTCAACAACAACGGCTCCGGCTACGGCAGTGGCGCGAGCAGTTCAGTGGGCCATCGCGGCAAGAACGGACAGACGGATTTGGAGAACGCCTCGATCACGTACCTGCTCATCCAAAGCGCGAGCCAGCCCGTGCCGGGCCTGGACATCGACGCGAACAACGACGGCACACCCGACGGCGCGGAGTACGCGGGCTGGACGGTGCTCGACGGCGTGGCCGTGCTGGACAACGACGGACTGGGCGACATCGGCTATGGCAAGATCAACTTCCGCCGCAGCACCCCGCCAGGCAGCGGCGCGACGGTGATCGCGGGCGGCACGATTGTACCGGTGGATTTCAACGCGACCTACGTGGCGCGCGCGGGTAACACGACGAACTGGCTGGCCGCGTCGTGGGTCGCGGCGGGCGTGCTGAATGGCAGCGCGCCGAACTGGACGTTGGATTCCACTCCCGCCGCCGTTGTGCCCAGCGCTTACTTCGGGAAGCCGCTCAATCACATTGGAGCGCCGAACTTCGGCTCGAACAATTTTCCCGGCGTCATCGCGCGCGAGTCGGGCGGGAGCACGGAGGTGGTGGAGAATTCCGGGACGGACTCTTACACGCTGGCGCTCAACACGCTGCCGTCGGGGAACGTGACCATTCAGATCACCGCCGCCGCCGGGTTGCAGATCAGCACGAACGGCGGGGTCAATTACGCGTCCACTTACACCCTCGTCTTCAATAACACCAATGCGCGTCCGATCACGGTGCGCGCGCCTGACGATAACGTGGTGGACACGTCGCCGCACGTCCGGCGCGTCACGCACGCGATCACGGCCACGGCGGACGCGGTGAATTATCCCATCACCGCGCTGATGCCGGTGGTCAGCGTGAACGTGACGGAGAACGACACGGTGCTGCTGAGTGAATTGAAAGTGAATCCGCCCGGCCCGGAGGATGCGCCGTATGAATTCGTGGAATTGCGCGGCCCGCCCAACGCCACGCTGACGAATGTTTATCTGCTCGGGATCGAGGGCAACGCGGGCCTGAATCCCGGTACCGTCACGACGATGATTGATTTGACGGGCGAACAGTTGGGCGCGAGCGGCCTGCTCGTCATCGTGGGTGACGGGCATCCTTACAACATCCCGGTGGGCACCCGCGTTTTTCTGGCCGATGAGCTGGGTGATGCAGGCGGCGCGCTGGGCAATGGCAGCATCACCATCCTGCTGCTGAGCAGCCCGGTGGGGGTGGCGAAAGGCACGGATTTGGATGCGGGGGATAACGGTACTCTGGAGGGATTGCCCCCCGGCACGACCATCATGGACTCGGTGGGCTGGCGCGCGAGCGGGGGCGACAAAGTTTATTCGCCGGCTCTGCTCGCGCAGAACGGCGGCCTGCCGGATGCCGCGACGCGTTATGCGAGCAACAGCACGCCGAACTTGGCCGCCGCCTGGATCAGCGGTGATTTGCTGGGCACTGATCCCGTGTCGCTCGCTTACGACGGACAACATGCCTCCACGAATTTCCCGGCGGGCACGCTGCTCACGCCCGGCGCAGTCAACAACACCGCGCCCACCATCAGCGCGCTGGCGGCGTTCTCCAGCGTCATCGGTGATCCGACCACGCCACTGATTTCCTTCACCATCGCGGACGCGGAAACTGCGGTTGGACTGCTCACGGTCAGCGTGACCAGCAGCAATCAAAGCGTGTTGCCCGAGGCAAACCTGGTGCTCGCGGGAACCGGCGGCGCGCGCACGCTCGCGCTCCAGGCCATCAGCGTCGGCTACTCCACGATCACGGTGAGCGTCTCGGACGGGGTGCTGACCGGGTGGAGAACTTTTGGTTACGCCGCGTCCCGCGATCTGCGGGGCGGGGGACGTTTTCACACCGGCGTGAGCGATGCCTCCGCCGCGCTGGCGATTGATGCCAGCCTCATGCTCGTGGCGGATGACGAGAACCAGATTCTGCGCCTGTTCAGTCGCAGCAATTCCGGCCCAGCCATCGTCGGCTTCAACATGAGTTCATTTCTCGGCCTGACGGATTTGTACGAGGACGGCACGCCTAAGGAAGTGGACCTGGAAGGCTCGACGCGGGTGGGCAATCGCCTCTATTGGATCGGCTCGCACTCCCACGCTTATGACGCGGAGACGCGGACGAATCGCGGGCGCATCTTCACCACAGATCTCACCGGCGCGGGCACGAACAGCGCGCTGACGTTCGTGGGTCGCTACGATTATTTGAAAGCGGATTTGATCAACTGGGACGTGTCGAACGCGCATGGCAAGGGCGCGAATTATTACGGGCTGGCGCAGAGCGGAGCGCCGGGCACCGATCCGAAAGCGACGGATGGTTCGGGCTTCAACATCGAGGGGCTGGCGATGGCGCCGGGCAGCACGAACAGCGCCTTCATCAGCCTGCGCGCGCCGCTCGTGCCGCCCACCAACCGCGTGTATGCGCTGGTCGTGCCGGTGACGAATTTTGCCGCGCTCGCCATCAGCAGCGCGACGAACGCGGGTCTCTCGCAGTTCGGTGCGCCGCTGGAATTAAACCTCGGTGGACGCGGCATCCGCAGCATTGAAGGAAGCAGCAACGGCTATTTGATTGTGGCCGGTCCACCCGCCGTGGCGAGCGGCACGCCACCGAGTGATTTTCGTTTGTTCACCTGGAACGGGTTCGGCACCAACGCGCCGCAGGAACGCGCCGCCTCGCTCACGAACATGATTCCCGAGGGCATCGTGGAACTGCCGCCCGGTCCGTGGACCAGCAGCTCGGCGGCGCAGTTGATCAGCGACAACGGCATCACGGTTTTCTACGACGACGCGGTGGAGGCGAAGCATCTCACGGTGCCGCCGTTCAAAAAATTCCGCAGCGACTGGGTGACGCTCGGGCCGGTCGTGACTCCTCGCCCGGTCATCCGATACGCACAGCGTTCGGGCAACAACTGCGTGCTCACCTGGTACTCGGTCGTGGGACTCAGCTATCGTGTGCAAGCCAAGTCCGCGCTCAGTGATGCGATATGGACGGACGTGCCGGGAGACGTGACGGCCATCGAAGCTCTGGCCACGAAGTCGGTTTCAGGGATCGGCTCGGGGATGAGATTCTTCCGCGTCATCGTGCTGTGAGTTGAGTCTCCGTGTGATTCGTTTGAACTACCGCGCCGCGTTCGCGTAGCTTGGCGCGCGTGGAAAATGAGCTGCCGACCGTGACCATCATCATCCCGACCAAACCCGGTCAGGCGGAAATTAAATCCCTTTTGGCGGCGCGTCGGCTTGATTACCCGCGCGACAAAATAGAAATCATCGTCGCGCGTGGGCGGCATCCCTCCATTCAACGCAACCACGCCCTGCGGGCGGCCACCGGAGAAATTATTTACTTCCTCGATGACGACGCACAGCCCGCGCCTGAGGCATTGCGACGAGCCGCCAAACATTTCACCGCGCCCGATGTGCAGATGGTCGGTGGCCCCAACTTGTGCCCGGAGGACGCGCCGTTTCTGGAAAAAGTTTTTGCCGTGGTGCTGGGAAGCTGGATCGCCTTCGGTCCCAGCCGGGCGCGCTACGACCGCGTGGGCGTGGTGCGGGCCACGGGCGAGAAGGAGCTGATTCTTTGCCACCTACTCGCGCGCCGTGCCGCGATGCTGGAACTGGGCGGCTTCGACGAAGCACTTTATCCGAACGAAGAAAACGCACTCATGGACGCGTTGCAGGCGCGCGGCGGAAAATTGATTTACGATCCCGACCTCATCGCTCACCGCCGTCCTCGTTCGACGTTGCGTGCCTTCTGCAAAATGCTGATGACGTATGGACGGGGCAGGGCGGAGCAGTTCCGCCTGCACCCGACGATGGGCTCGGCGATGAATTTTGTCCCGCCGCTCTTCGTGCTGTATCTGGCGCTATTTGTTTTTGGTGCTTTGTTCGCAGGCTCCACCACCGCAGTCGCGATCATCGCCGCGCCGATCTTTTCCTACGCTCTGGTGTTGGTCTTGCAGACGCTGGTTTCCGCGTCGCGCTGGGGATTCGTGCGCAGCGCGTGCGCCGGGCCGCTGCTCTTTGCCACGCATTTGTTTTACGGCCTTGGTTTTTGGCGGGGACTTTTCACGCGAACGGATCGCAAGACTCTCGCGCCGATGGAAGTGTCGTTGGAGCGAATGTCCGCGTAGCGAGGCGCGCACATTGGACACCCGGGCCGGAAATGTTTTAGCGTCACAAGCATGAGTGCCAAGCCGAGCGTGGAGTATTTGCAGCGTTGCCGTGAACTGGTGGACATCGTCGAGGCGCAAGGCTCCGAGATAGAGAAGGCCGCAGATTGGTTCGCCAAGAGCATTCTAGCCGGGCGCATGGTGCATCTCTTCGGCTCCGGCCACAGCCGCATCCTCGTCGAGGAAATGTGGCCGCGTTACGGATCGTTTCCCGGATTCAATCCCATCGTCGAGTTGTCGCTGAGTTTTCACAATCTCGTCGTGGGTGCGAACGGCCAGCGGCAGGCGATGTTCTTGGAAAATGTCTCCGGCCTGGCGGAAAGAATTTTGCGCAACTTCGATCTCTCCACTCAGGACACCGCGCTCGTTGCGTCCTCGAGTGGCTGCAATGTGGTGCCGGTGGAGATGGCCGAGCAGTTCCAACGACGCGGTCTCAAAGTGGTCGCGATCATCAGCCGCCGCCATTCCGAGGCGAGCCAGAGCCGGCATGTCAGCGGCAAAAAACTTCAGGACTTTGCCGATCTCGTCCTCGACACGGGTGCGCCGGTGGGCGACGCAATGGTGCAAATTGCGGGGCTGGACACGCCGGTGTCGCCCGGTTCCACCGTGGGCGGTTGCCTGTTGATCAACTCCATCAAAGCGGAAGTGGCCGCACGGTTGACGCGGGCCGGCCACCCGCCCCGAGTGTTGACGGCGGGAGCGGTGGTGGGAGACGAGCGGGCCATGCAATTATTTGAAGCTGCCTACGACGAGCACGCTCGTCGTCTGGCCCGGCTCTACGCCTCGGCGGGCCAGCCTTCCGCCTGAAAAGTTGGGGAAACAGACTTTCCCGTGCTCCTGTTTTGACCCACAAGACATTCAAGAGTCCCCTCTTACGTAATTACCGCCCTGTCAAAAATCCTGATCTTGTCAATTGACAAAAAAATGGACACCTGTGACAAAAACTGAGACATGCAAAAACGCCGGACGCGTAACTGAGTTCGGCCTAGTTACGCACCCAGTTCAATCAGAAGAAAAAACTATGAAAACGACACCTGCTTGCCGGTGGGTTGGTTCCCGATCCGGCAGTTCCCTCCAACCGCATGCCCGTCCCCTTTGGACGGTGATGCTTCTGACCGCAGTTCTGGCGCTGCTCGCGCCGTCTGCGATCTTCGCTCAATCCTTTCACGGAGCGTCCATCCAGAAGGATCCCCGAGGTCCGGACGGGTCAAACCGCGCTCACGTTGGTGACAAAGTCAGAACCTCGATTCGAGTCTTGAACATTGACGACTTTGAAGACTCGCTCACGATCACGAACATCTTTGACGTCACTCATCACTTCAGTGGAGATGAGATCTCGCCCAACCTCCTCACCAACAATGTCATTTTGCCTACTTTTGGTTCGTTCAAGATTGTCACCTATACCAATTTTGTTCTTCCCGGTGACGAGCGGTTGACGAACAACGTGACGGGACGGCCCGTGTTGACCGATGACGCAATGGTCGGCGGCATCGACAATCGCAACGGCGTGCAGGGAGGTATTCCGGACAACTTCTTCCTCACCTTCCCTGGTCAGCTCATTGTGCTCCGCCCTTGTATCTCTGTGACTGAACAGTGCCAATATATTGGGACGTCCAATCAAGCCCTTGTCGCCTATTTCGGTGTGGTCACCAATTGTGGCGACGCGGTCCTCACCAATGTCATGGTGACGGACAGCCACGGCATCATGAACATCCTTGGGACACTGGGTGTTGCCGGGAATACTTCAGGCATCCCCTCAAGCCTGACGTACAGCAACGTGTATCTGGCGGTGACGAACGTCTCCTCCAACACGGTCGTCGCCAAAGGCACTGATCCGTTGGGCACCAGTTCCATCTTCTCGACCGTGATGAGCACGGCCAACTGCACCGTGGTGGTCACGCCCTGTATTCAAGTCTCCGAACAGTGCCAATATGTCGGAACCTCCAATCAATCGCTCGTGGCCTACTTTGGTGTGGTCACCAATTGCGGCAATGTGGTGCTCACCAACGTCATGGTCACAGACAGCCACGGCATCATGAACATGATTGGCACGCTGGATTTTGCCGGGAGCGGAACGGGCATTCCTTCGAGTGCGACCTACAGCAATGTCTATCTGGCCACGACCAATGTTTCCTCCAACACGGTCATCGCCAAGGGCAGCACCCCGATTGGCACCAACTTGATTTTCTCGACGGTGATGAGCACGGCCAACTGCACCGTGGTGGTCACGCCCTGCATTCTCGTTTCGGAACAGTGCAGACTCATCGGGACGCCCGACTTTCCCCTCGTCGCTTACTACGGCGTGGTCACCAATTGCGGCAATGTCATTCTCACCAACGTCATGGTGACAGATAGTCATGGCATCATGAATCAGATTGGAATCCTTGATTTTGCTGGCGGCGGGTCAGGCTTCCCCTCGAGCGCCACTTACAGCAACGTGTATTTGGCCACGGCCAGTCCTTCTCTTAATTCGGTGGTCGCGAAGGGAACTGATCCGATTGGCGATTTGTTAATCTTCTCGACGGTGACGAGCACGGCGAACTGCCAGGTGACCATCCCCTGCGCCCCGTCCATTGGCCTCGTCAAGTCCGCTGACTTCCCTTGTGCCGGGTCCAACATCACGGTGACAGGATACGTGACCAACACCGGCAATCTCACTTTGAACAATGTCATGGTTACCAACAATCAGCCGCCTCCGGGCGCGCAGGTGGCTGGTCCCTTCACGCTGGCTCCAGGCCAGTCGCAACCGTTCACCACGATGTACCCGACGCTGCCGGGGGCCTGCTCCATTGCTGACAGCTTCGCCGCTTCCGGGGATTATAATTCAGTGTGCTCGAATGGCATGGTGACTTTTGTTTCGCCCGCCCTTTTCCCGGTGAATTGCGAGTGTCCTACCAACTCCCCGTGCATCAGCGTCTTCAAGGAGGTCGCCCTGATTCCGTCTGGCTGCGTCACGAACAATGGCAGTTCCTCCGGCAGCTCCGGCGGCCATTCTTCAGGCGGCAGCGGTGGTCACTCGGCGGTTAATGACCCCGGCCACTCCGTGGGCGGCAACGCCGGTCACTCCCAGATCGTCGATGGTGGGAATGCGGGACATTCGGGTGACGTGAACGACGGAAACGGTCACTCGTCCGATGGCAGCGGCAGTCATTCAAACACCACCAATGATTGTGCTTGCTCCACCAGCTCCCGGACTTTCAGCAAATCATCCTCCGGCGGCAAACCGCTTGATGATTCACTCTGTCCTTCTTTCTCATACCGGATCACGGTGAGCAATTGCAGCGATTCGATCACGTTGAACAACATCACCGTGGTGGACAACAAGTTGGACTTGAGCGGGTATGTCTTCCCCAACCTGGCTCCTGGTGAATCCTTCACCATCATCATCAGCCCCGTGATGCATTGCAGCACCATGACCAACGTGGTCGTTGCCACCGGCACCGGCAATGGTCAGCCGGTCATGGCCACCAACTTCGCCGTCGCTTTGGTTCAGCAGTCTGCGCTGGTTTGCTCCAAGATTGTGTCTTCGGTCGATGCCGTTATTACCCCGGAATCAAACGAACACTATCTAGTCCTGCCGAGCGACAATCAGAAACATTTGGTGATCTTCTCCGTCGATGTGAGCAATGTGGGTGAAGGTGATTTGAGCAACATTAAGATCAGTGACCCGCTGCTCAAGAAGTACTCCTGCCCGGTCCCGGCTCCGTTCTTCCTCGCGGCTGGTGCCACCACCAACATCACGCTCTGCACCTTGGCGCTGGACTGCAAAGACCTGCCCTTGAAAAACAAAGTCACGGTCTCGGGTGCCTCCGATGCCATCCCGGTGGAGATCGCCGATCCTTGTGCTGACACCGCATCGACCAGTCACGCTGGCGGTGGTTCACATGGAAACGGACATTCGGGTGACGGACATTCCAATGTGGACACCACTCCCGTCGGAGTCACGGTGACCAGCACCTGCGAGGCGACTGTCGCTTGCGCGCCCCCCACCCACTCCCACAGCTCAGGCAGCGGCAAGACCTCATCCAGTTCCACCTTCCCGCACAGCCGCTTCACCACGCATTCAGGACAGGTTGACGGCCCGGTCACCCATCAAGCTCACTTGGATCCTCAAAGCACCAGCATCAAGGGTTCATGGACTCATACCCGCGCCATGCAGGGCGGCAAGACCGGTAAGTTCACCTCCAAGAGTTTCGACAGCTATATGGTCGCCAGTTCTGCTGGCACCACATGGAACGTGGGCACTCTCTCCTATCCGGGAGTCAATAAAGTGTCATTCACCGGCCTCGGAGAGTACGCGTTCAACAAAGGCCGTCGCACCCCCAGCACGGTCCTCTTCCGGGTGGACCTTGAAGACCGTAGTGAGCCGAAGAGCGCCAAGGACAAATCGGCCTCCTCGGACCGTCTCCGCACCCGCATCTGGATATTGACTGCGGCGGAACTGACCCAACTCAACAACCCCTCGGACGGCTTGCTGGGCATGCGTTCCTCCATTGCCGCTTCACTGGGCAACACTGGAACAGCGGATGGCGCGGTCGAGGCGGATGGAAAGACCCCGGTGCCGCTCGGCACGGCGGTGTTCGGCGTCCGTGCCCCGGACATTGATGACGGTGGCAGTCTGCAAATCGGCAACGATCAGAT
>JAYVWQ010000143.1:0-9211 GCA_043785945.1 Akkermansia sp. | reverse complement strand
GCCGTTCATGCCAACGCCGCGCACCCTGCTCGAACATCCTTCGGCTGAAAACCGGACGAAGCCATCCGAATGAGTGCCGTATTCTTACGCATCCGGTCGGGGCGTGTTTTAACCATATGGGCATGGGCCGTTATTTCCGATTTAGTCACCGGGTGTCGTACCGTTCATACCGTTTAGCTCGCGACTCAATCGCGTACGTCAGCGGCAGGACGCAGACGTGCGTCGGTCCCACCGATGATTCGAGAACCCAATGACCGCGTGAAATTCAATCCATCCACCCTCAACAGGACCATCTGGCTGGCCGGAGGGCGGTTTTTCGTCGCCTTCGTCTTGCTGTGTGCTGCGGGCGTGCGCGCGGCTTGCCCGACTTCCTTTTCGCCCCCGAGCCGGTCGCATGGCTACGTCCTGGCTTCAAATTACGTGGATTTCTCCACCACCTGTAGATGGAGGGTGATTAATACGAACTCCTGGATCACCCTCACCTCGGCGACGAACGGCGTCGCCGGCAGCGGACGGCTCTACTACACTGTGGCGTTGAACAGCGCTCCGCTGCCGCGCAGCGGAAACATCAGAATCGGCAACGAGAATTTTCAGATCACTCAAGCTGGAGGACACCCGGTCATCGCCGCGCCACCGGTTGGTCAAAGCGTCCCCGCCGGTGGAATGGCGACGTTCAGCGTGACCATCAACGGCACACCGCCCTTCACCTGCCAATGGCAGCGCAACGGTGTGCCTCTGACCGATGGCAACGGCATCAGCGGCGCGACGACGACGAACTTGGTGCTGGCCGGCGTCCAAACTTCCCAGGCCGGAAAATATCGAGTGCTGGTGACGAGTCCGGGCTTCAAAAAGTACAGTCCCAGGGCCACGCTCACGGTGTCCTGCGGCTTCACTCTATCCGCCAGCCAGGCCGGCTTCGGTTCCCTCGGTGTCACCGGCTCGGTCGCGTTGAATACCTTCTCGGCGAACTGCCGGTGGAGCACGGTGAACACGAACTCGTGGATAACCATTCTCTCCAGCATCGCGAACAGCGGCTCCGGCACCGTGCTCTATGCGCTCGCGGCCAACCCCGCCCCGACGCCGCGCAGCGGAAACCTCCGGATTGCGGACCAGACCCTGGCCATCACGCAGGCGGGCAGCGCGTCCACGAACGCCGAGATCGCCCTGGCGGAAGCCTTGGACACCGAAGGCGAACTTCAATGGAGCACCATCGGAACTCCCGCGTGGTTTGGCCAAAGCCTGGTGGCGCACGACGGCGTGGACGCGGCGCAAAGCGGCACCATCAGCGACGGGACCGCCGTCTCGACTCAGACCGAGATCACCGGGCCGGGCACGCTCAGTTTCTGGTGGAAGGTTTCATCCGAGACCAACAAGGACTATTTGAAATTCTTCGTCGAGGGCGTGCAGCAGACCCGCATCTCCGGCGAGGCGGACTGGCGGTTGCTGAGTTACACCTTCCTCTCCGGCGTCTATGCCTTGAAATGGACTTACTCGAAAAGTCCCACCGGAACGGCCGGCCAGGATCGCGGCTGGCTCGATCAAGTGCAGTTCCTTCCAGGCGCGGGTTGCGGCGGCACGCTTTCCCACCTCGCCGCCACGCATTCGTCGGCGGGCGAAACCGGGCAGGTGAACGTCAACGTGGCGGACGGCTGCGACTGGAATGTCATCAATCTGAGTTCGTGGATCACGTCCGTCGTGGAGGCCGGGGGGAGCAATGGCCTCTTGCGCTACACGTTGGCGACCAACAGCCTGCCTGCGAGCCGCACCGGAGTCATTGTCATTGCCGGCCAGCCGTTCACCGTTGTGCAACAAGGCGCTCCCATCTCTTGCGCCTATTTGATTTCGCCCGCGGATCGCACGCAAGATTTTGGCTCCGCCACCGGCGCGGTCGCGGTGACCGCGCCTCAGGGGTGCGAGTGGAGCGTGATCAACACCAACGATTGGGTCGCCATCCTGTCCAGCGCGGGTGGTTCCGGCAGCGGCCAGGTGATGTATTCCATTCCGGCCAACCCCGCGTCCGTCACCCGCACCGGGAGGATTCAGATTGCAGATCAGTTCTTCACCATCAGACAGTCCGGGACTGTTCCTTGCAGCTATTTAATTTCTCCGGGCGGCCAGACGCACGACGCCGGCGGAGCGACGGGAATAGTCACTGTGACCACGCAGCCCGGCTGCCCGTGGAGCGTGTTCAACAGCAATGCCTGGATCACAATCCTGTCCATCGTGACCAATTCTTCCGGTGGCCAGGTGACTTATTCCCTCTCTTCCAACCCCGCGTCCGTGGCGCGCAGCGGGAACATCCTCGTGGCCGGTCAGACGTTTGCCGTCGTGCAACCGAGCGAGCCTGATCTGTCGCCGCAGGCTCCGGTGATCGTGACGCAACCCGTGCCCTACCGATCCGTGAACGCCGGCAGTTCAGTGCAATGGAGCGTCGCCGCTTCGGGGACGGGGCCGCTAAGTTACCAATGGTTGTTCCAGAACACGCCGCTGGCCGGGGCGAACTCCAACTCGCTGGCGCTCAACAATGTTCAAACGGTCAATGCCGGGCGTTATCAAGTGATCGTGAGCAACGCCTACGGGGCTGTGACCAGCGCCGTAGCCGTGCTCAATATCCCGGACTTTCTGCCGGGTGCCGGCACGATTCTCTTCATGAACTTCAGCTTCAACCGCGTCCTCGACGTGGATGGCACAAACTTCGTCACTGGAGGCGGCACGCTCGTGGTGGGCCTCTTTGCCGGCCCGACTCCGGACAGCTTGCAACTCGCGGCCCCGGTGATTGGCTTCGCGGTGAGTCGCTCTATTCCGGTGTCAGGTCGTTTCAACGGCGGCACCCGGACCATTTCCAACACTGTGCCCAACCAATTGGTCTGGATGCAGGTGAAAGTCTGGGACAGCGCCTTTGGGGACAGCTATGAGGAAGCGATTGCAACGGGCGGAAAGCGTGGAGATTCCGAGTTGTTCCAGGTCCGGCTGGGTGGTTCGATCATGCCACCCGGCACTATGGGCGCCATGCCCGGCTTTGCCTTGTCGCAGCCAAAAACTCGGGCGTTGCGGGTCGTCGCCGCCCCGGCTTCGCCCGCCACGCCCCTGATGCTGCGCCGTCTCGTTCCCTCGACCAATGGCTGGACGCTTACTCTCACTGGGCCGGCTTCCGCCACTTGCGCGATTGAAATGTCCGCCGACCTCGTGAAATGGAAAACGGTGGCCTACGTGGTGAATGAATCCGGCGTCGTGGAATATAACCACGGCGACAACAGCGAAGGCCGGCGCTTCTACCGCGTGCGCCTGGTGAATCCGTAAAGAGGCCGGCGCTAACCATTGACCGTCCTTCTGGACAGAGAAGACGCGTCTGCACGCAGCCAGGCGGAACGGCCACATCCACCAGGAGCAAATCACTTCACTTTCTTCACCTTCTCCCAGCGCTTGGTCTTGGCCGACTTGAGCACGGCGTCGGTCACGTAATCGGTGGCGAGTCCGTCCTTGAAGCTCGGGCCGGGCATCTTCCCGGAGGACAAGCCCTGGATGAAGTCGGCGACCTGATGCACAAAGGTCTCGGCGTAACCGATCTGCAATCCGGGCACCCACCAGTTCTTCATGTAAGGATGCTCGCCGTCGGTGATGTGGACGGACTTCCAGCCGCGCACTTTGCTCTCGTCCTTGTAGTCGAATACTTGCAAGCGGTGCAGGTCGTGCAGATCCCAGAAGAGCGAGCCGTTCTCGCCATTGATTTCCAGAGTGTAGAGCGCCTTGTGCCCGCGCGCGTAGCGCGTGGACTCGAAGGTGGCGAGCGAGCCGTTGCTGAAGCGCGCGAGGAACAGGCTGGCGTCGTCGATGGTCACTTTTTCCATCTTGCCGGTGAGGGTGTGCTTGCGTTCCTTGATGAACGTCTCGGTCGTGGCCGTGACGGTGTCGATGGTGCCGTTGAGCCACAGCGCGGTGTCGATGCAGTGCGCCAGCAAGTCGCCCGTCACGCCGCTGCCCGCGACCTTGGCGTCCAGACGCCAGAGACCCGCGCCGCCCTGCGGCAGGTCGGCGCTGATCGTCCAGTCCTGCAAAAACTTGGCGCGGTAATGGAAAATTTTCCCGAGCCGGCCTTCGTCGATAAGTTGCTTGGCCAGCGTGACGGCGGGCACCCGGCGGTAATTATACCAAACCATGTTAGGCACCTTCGCCTTGGTCACGGCGGCGACCATCTTCTCGGCCTCCGCCCCGGTCAGGCCCAGCGGCTTCTCGCAGAGGATGGCTTTGCCCGCCTTGGCGGCGGCGATGGCGATCTCGGCGTGGACGTTGTTCGGCGCGGCGATGTCGATCACGTCGATGTCGTCGCGCGCGATGAGTTTGCGCCAGTCCGTTTCGATGGATTCGTAGCCCCACTTCTGGGCGAAGACCTTGGCCTTCTCCGGGTCGCGCGCGCAGACGGCCTTGAGGACGGGCTGGTATTCGAGGTCAAAGAAGTTTTTGACCTGGGTGTAGGCGTTCGAGTGCGTCCGGCCCATGAAGCCGTAACCGATGAGTCCGATGCGGAGTTGTTTCATAGTTCGATTTGAATGGTTGAAGTTGTGTTTACGCCCGCCAGCCGTGGTTCTCCCGCACCTGGATCATCGAGGCGAGGATGTTGTTCCACGTTTCCTGCTGGGTCATCACGGCGTTGGGGAACATGCAGCCGTCCCAGCAGATGTGTTGGAACTTCTTCGTCACTTGGCCGGCGTCGTTGCGCATCCAGTAGCCGGAGTCGCGCGGGATGTTGAGCTTGCCGTTGGGGTCGTTCACGCGGCAATGGCGGCCCGTCTTGTCGTGCGTGCCGGAGCCGTGGACGGTGGCGTCGTTTTGCGCGACGTGGAAATCAATGGTCCACGGGCGCAACGCCTTGGTCATCTTCTTCATCGCCTCGTGAAAAACGCCGGGTTCCCAGTGGAATTTCGCGGGCACGAGGCGGTGCTTGGGTTCGTTATAGCCGAGCAGATAAAGGAGCGTGTGCGCCATGTCGGCCTGGAAGCCCACGACCTTGGGCTGGCCGACTTCTTCGAGCAGTTCGAGCATCGCCTTCCATGAGTGCATGCCGCCCCAGCAGATTTCGCCCTCGGCCGCGAGACGCTCGCCGTGATCCTTCGCGACTTGGCCGGCTTCGCGGAACGTCTTCGCGATTTTCTTGGTGTTGCCTTTCGGGTCTTTCTCCCAGTCGGAAACGCCGCTGGCGGAGTCGATGCGCACCACGCCGTAGGGACGTACGCCGAGGTCTCGCAGCTTCTTGGCGATGCGGCAGCCCTTGCGAACCTGCTCGACAAACTTCTTGCGGTCCTCATCACCGCCCATCGCAGAGCCGCCGCCGGTCGGCGGCCAGATGGGCGCGACGACGGAGCCGACCGTGAGATGCTTTTTGCGAATCTTGTCGGCGAGGCGTTTCAAATCATCGTCGCTGGAATCAATGTTCACATGCGGGTCAAATAGGAAAATATCCACGCCATCAAACTTCACGCCGTTGACCTCGGCCTTGGCCGTCATGTCGAGCATGGTATCGAGGTCAATGCACGGTTCCGCGCCGGGCGAGCCTTTGCCCACGAGGCCGGGCCACATGGCGTTGTGCAGTTTGGGAAAATTGTTGGCGGCGGCTGCCGGCTTCGCGGTTTTAGTGTTGGCCATAGACGTAAATCGGTTTCGGGAAAATCGTGGGCGGGAAAGTAGCAACCGCCGTTTTTGCGAGGCAATGGGAAAGTGGGCGGCGGCTGAAACTCGTGAATGAGTGGAGCCACCCGCTGATTCACTTCGATGGATGGAATGCCTGTCAATGACTTCTCCCTCACCCCGGCCCTCTCCCCCAAGGAGAGGGAGAATCGCATCCCGCGCCTCGGCAAATACAAGCATCCGAAAAGTTCGTGCGACGGAAATCGTGGCTCCCTCGCCCAGCGGGAGAGGGCCGGGGTGAGGGAGAACGGCCCGCCATCCATCGACCGATCTTCAAACTGCGTCGGCCTGAGTTCCCACGTTGGACACGTGCCGCGCCGCCCTGTATCACATCGCGCATGGCTGACGCGCCCATTGTTGAAATCCGCAACCTGACCAAGAATTATTTGCAGGGAGAAATCCGGGTCACGGCTTTGAACAGCGTCTCGCTGGACATCGCGCCCGGCGAATTCCTTGCGCTCATGGGGCCGTCCGGCTCCGGCAAATCCACCCTGCTCCACATCCTCGCCGGCGTGGATCGCCCGAGCGAAGGCTCGTGCCGCGTGCAGGGCGTGGATGTGACGGGGCTAAACGAATCCAACTTGGCCGATTGGCGGAACCAGAACGTGGGCTTCGTTTTTCAGACGTTCAATTTGATTCCCGTGCTGACGGCTTTTGAAAATGTCGAACTGCCGCTGTTGCTGACTAGGCTCAACGGACGCGAGCGCCGCGCCCAGGTGGAAACCGCGCTCAAGCTCGTGGGCTTGGCCGACCGCGCGAAACATCTGCCCCGCCAACTGTCTGGCGGGCAGGAACAGCGCGTGGCCATCGCCCGCGCGCTCGTCACCGACCCCGCGCTCATCGTGGCCGACGAGCCGACGGGCAACCTTGATCATCAGTCCGCGACTGAGGTGCTGACCATTCTCCAGTCGTTGAGCCGGCAGATGGGCAAGACGGTCATCATGGTCACGCACGATCCGAAGGCGGCGGCGTTTGCCGCGCGCACCATTCATCTGGAGAAGGGCGAGTTGCTCAAAGACTGAACGGCCCATGACCATCGCCTCCTTCATTGCCAAGAACGCACTGCGCAACAAACGCCGCCTTGCGCTGTCCGTCTCCAGCGTGGCCGTGAGTTTGTTCCTGCTCATCACCTTGCAAGTGGCGCTGAGGGAGCTGACCAATCCCATCAGCGACGAAGGCTCCACCCTGCGCATCATCGTGCGCAACAAAGTCTCGCTCGCGCAGCCGCTGCCCGCGCGGCAGTTGGCCACCATCGAGCACATCCCCGGCGTCGCCGCGATCACGCCCTTCAGTTTTTACGGCGGCCTCTACAAGGGCGACGAGAAGTTCACCAGCTTCGCGCAGTTCGCCGTTGATCCAGTTCGCGCCACCAATCTCCTCGCCGATGCGAAGATGCCGCCGGAGCAGTTGGCCGCGTGGCTGGCCGACCGCACCACCTGCATCGTGGGCAAGATGACGGCGGACCGTTACAAACTGAAGGTGGGTGACCGGATGCAATTCACCGGGCAGATTTATCCGTGCGATTTGGATCTCAAAATCGCGGGCATCTATGCCGGCACGGTGGATGACCGCAACGTGATGTTTCATCACAAGTATCTCGACGAAGCGATGGGCAACCCCGGCACGGTGGGCTGCTGGTGGATTAAGGCGACCTCCATCGAGGAGGCGTCGGCTGTGACCGAGCGCATCAACAAAGCCTTTCTGAACACCAGCGCGGAGGTGCGCGCGGAAACGGAACGCGCCTTCCAACTCAGCTTCATTTCCATGTGGGCGAACATCAAGACGCTCATCGGCGGCATCAGCATCGTGGTCATCTTCGCCCTGCTCCTCGTCACGGTGAGCACCATGAGCATGGCCATCCGCGAGCGGTTCCGGGACCTGGCCGTGTTGAAAGCACTGGGCTTCCAGCAGCGTGAATTGTTCGCCTTCATCCTCGCCGAGAGCTTCGGTCTCGCGACGCTCGGAGCCGTGCTGGGCGCGGGCGGTGCGTGGGTGCTCTTTCACACTGTGGACATGCAGAAGGTGAGCAACGGACTGTTCGTCGTCTTTGAAGTGACGCCGCGCATGATGGGCCTGGCCTTCTCGGTGGCCGCCCTGCTCGGCCTGCTCTCGGCGATTATTCCCATGCTCGGCGTGGCCCAAACGAGCGTGGTGCAGGGACTGAAAACTTTGGACTGAAATAATATGCGTTACGGGTTTCGAGTTTTGAGTTTCGAGTTGGAGCGTGCAGGCGCGCAGTGCGGTGCTGGTCTTTTCACCTGCAACTTTCAACCTGAAACCTGCAACTGACTTTATGGCCCTCCCCCTCCGCTACAGCCTCCGCAACGTCTTCATCCGCTGGCGCTCCACGCTCGCGACGGTGCTGGGCATCGCGCTCGTGGTCTTCGTCTTTGTGCTGCTGCAATCGCTCGCCGCCGGCATCGAAAAGAGCAGCGGCAACACCGGCGACCCGCGCAACCTTCTCGTCACGCGCAAGGGTTCCACCGCCGAATCCGCCAGCCTCATCTCGCGGGAAACGCTGCGCACCATGCTTTACTTCGAGGAGATCGCGCGCAACGAGCAGGGCGAGCCGGTCATCTCCGCCGACGTGCTCGTGCTCGCGAGTCTGCCGCGCGCCGATGGCAGCGGTGAAGCGAACGTGCTGCTGCGCGGCGTCTCGCCGCGCGGCATTGAACTGCGCCCGCAGGTCAAGCTGGTCGAGGGACGCTGGTTCACGCCCGGCCAACGCGAGATCGTGGTCAGCCGCCGACTGGCCAAACGCTTCGCCAACTTTGGCATCGGGCAGTCCTTCAAGACCGGCACGGCTGCATTTACCGTGGTCGGCTGGATGGAGGGCGGTGGGAGCGCCTTTGATTCAGAGTGCTGGCTCGACGCGGATGAATGTCGCTCGGCCTTTGAGCGCGACATGTATTCCAGCGTGCTGATCCGCCCGGCGAGCGAGGCCGCGCTGGCCGGACTGCTCAAGCGCATCGAGGAGGACAAACGCTTCAAGCTCAAGGCCGAGAAGGAAGTGGAATACTACCGCAAGCAAACGATGACCGCCGCGCCCATCAAATGGCTGGGCGGCTTCCTCGCCGTGATGATGTCGGTGGGCGCGGTCTTCGCCGCGATGAACACGATGTATGCGAGCATTGGCGCG
This sequence comes from Akkermansia sp., assembly GCA_043785945.1. Lineage (GTDB taxonomy): Bacteria > Verrucomicrobiota > Verrucomicrobiia > Limisphaerales > SIBH01 > JANNGC01. The sequence goes on along the minus strand of JAYVWQ010000143.1, from coordinate 390 downwards.
CGCACCCGGGAAATTGGCACGTTGCGCGTGCTTGGTTTCCGGCGGCGTTCGGTGGTGCTGGCGCTGCTCATCGAAGGGGCGTTCCTGGCCTTGCTCGGCGGCGCGCTGGGCTGTGGCATCGCCTTCTTTTGGAACGGCTACACCACCGCCACGATGGGCATGGAGACGTTCAGCGAAATTGTCTTCGAGTTCACCATCACACCCCGGCTGGTGACGGAAGGATTGATCTTCGCCGTCATTGTCGGCGTGGTGGGCAGCCTGCTGCCCGCCATGCGCGCGGCGCGGCTGCCGGTGATCAATGCGCTCAAGGCGGTGTGAGGCGGAGCAAGAAGAGTTGTCTCGTGAAGGACGCGAAGAAGACGAAGGGGGCGGTGATGACACTGAGGCGTC
>JAYVWQ010000142.1:0-9761 GCA_043785945.1 Akkermansia sp. | reverse complement strand
TCCGCCCTCGCCCCATCGCGGCTCTCTCCTGTCTTTCCTCTCTGCGTCTCTGCGTCTCTGCGTCTCTGCGCTAATCCTTTTTGTCGCCTGCACGGGGCTTTCCGCAGAACACGTCAGTCCCGTGCCTGACTCGCTCCGGCGCGATGCCAAACTCGCCCCGTTTTACCGAAAGCACATCGATCTCGACGGCTTCCCGGTGCTCGGCTCCTCGAACGTCTCGGACTACGCGATGCTGGAGGCGGCGTGGATTGTGCGGCAGATGCTGACCAATCGCGCGGACATCATCCGCGCGCTCGCTACGAATGGCGCGCGTCTCGTCGTCATGGCGTACAACGAATACACGACGGACATCCCGGAGCAGGCGAACATGACGCCGAAGGTTTACTGGGACCGCCGCGCGCGCGGGTTGGGTGGACGCATCGCGAGTTGCGCGGAGGAAAACATGCTATGCTTCCCCGGCGATCCGTATTCGACGGAGAACATTTTGGTGCATGAGTTCTCGCATGTGATCGCCGGCGTTGCGCTGCGAGCCGTGGACCCGACGTTCAACCGCCGGCTCCGCGAGGCGTATCAATCGGCGACGAACGCCGGACTGTGGAAGGGCACCTACGCCGCAACGAATCCATCCGAGTACTGGGCCGAGTGTGTGCAGGACTGGTTCGACGACAACCGTCATGACGATGCGCTGCACAATCATGTCCACACGCGCGCGCAGTTGAAGAAATACGATCCGGCCGTGGCGAAACTCTGTGCCGAAGTTTTCGGCGACGGCCCGTGGCGCTACAAAAACCCCGCCCTGCGCGCCGCCGCCGACCGCGCGCATCTCGTCGGCTACGACGCCAGCCAGGCACCGCGCTTCAAGTGGCGCAAGCCGCCCGTGCCGGAGCAACCGCGCGTCTCCATCGAGACGGCGCTGGGCGTGATCGAAGTGGAACTGGATGCCAAGGCCGCGCCGCAAACCGTCACCAACTTCCTACGCTACGTGCAGGCCGGCCTCTACAACGATGGCGAGTTTCATCGCACGGTCACGATGTCGAACCAGCCGACGAATGCGGTGAAGATTGCCGTGATTCAAGCCTCGGCCAATCCTGCCAAGACCAATGAGTTCTTCCCGCAGATCCAAATCGAGCGCACGCGCGACACCGGGCTGAAGCATCTCGACGGCACCATTTCCATGGCGCGCGCGGAACCAAACAGCGCACAGGATCATTTCTTCATCTGCGTCGGCGACCAGCCTGCGCTGGACTTCGGCGGCCAGCGCAATCCCGACGGCCAGGGCTTCGCCGCCTTTGGCAAAGTGGTGAAGGGCATGGATGTGGTGCGGAAGATTCACGGTGCCCCGGCGGAGGGCCAATCGCTCAAGCCGTCGGTGCGGATTCAGCGGGCGTTGAGGAGCAACTGAAATGCCTTGGCCATTCACAAAAAGGCATCTTCGATACGGCTCCATTCGCGCTTGGATTTCGGGTGAGGAAATACCGACGCCTTTCAGCGCCATCAAAGATCCCAAGCGTCTCGATCAAGTGATGACTCAGTTCGGAGAACTGCGAAAACATTTGTTTGATCTCCACTCGCGGTCTCTGTCTAAGCAACAGCAAAAACTTTTGAACGAGGGCAGGCACCCGTCTCAAGCTCACGCCCTTGGAAGTGCGTCGTTGCCGATTGCCAAAGCCTTGGAGGACAAGCTGAGACATCTTCAATTCGTGAAGCGTGTAGGCGTAGGCGCGTATCACTGCAATCGAAACGTCCTCGATGTATTTGTTTCAGGAATTGAACTTTCTGATTCGCGGCTTGCTGAGGTTCCAGATTTCTACGAGGGCTTTGAGGTTTTGGTGATGAACGAACAGAGAAAATCCGAATGAAACGAATCCAAATTATTGATTCCCACACTGGCGGTGAGCCGACGCGCATTGTCATCAACGGCGGGCCTGACCTCGGTGGTGGCACCGTGGCGGAACAACTCAAAGTTTTCCGCCAGCAGCACGATACCTTCCGATCCGCCGTGGTGAATGAGCCGCGCGGCTCGGATGTAATGGTCGGAGCGCTGCTCGTGCCGCCGTCCGACTCGTCGTGCGTCACGGGCGTGATCTTCTTCAACAACGTCGGCTGCCTCGGCATGTGCGGCCACGGGACGATTGGCCTCGTCGTGACGCTAGCGCATCTGGGGCGCATCCAGCCGGGCGCGCATCGCATCGAGACGTGCGTGGGCGTGGTCACGGCCACGTTGCACGGCGACGGCTCGGTATCGGTTGAGAATGTGCCGAGCTTCCGCAAGGCGAAGGCGGCGACGGTGAACGTGCCCGGCTTCGGCCAGGTCACGGGCGATGTGGCGTGGAGCGGCAACTGGTTTTTCCTGGTGGGCGATCATCCCTGGGCGCTCGATTTGAAAAACGTCGAGCAGCTCACCGACGTGACGTGGCGCATCCGGCAGGCCGTGAACGCGCAGGGCTTTCCTGAAGTCGATCACGTCGAGCTGTTCGGCCCGGCGCAATCGCCCGGCGGGCATTCGCGCAACTTCGTGCTTTGCCCCGGCAAGGCCTACGACCGTTCGCCCTGCGGCACGGGCACGAGCGCGAAACTCGCCTGCCTCGCCGCCGATGGGAAGCTGGCCGAGGGCGAGACGTGGATGCAGGAGAGCGTCATCGGCAGCACGTTTCGCGGGAGCTACCGGCGAGACGGCGACAAAATCATTCCAACCATCACGGGCACGGCGTTCGTGAACAGCGAGGCGACGTTGCTGCTCAATGAGAACGATCCGTTCTGCTGGGGCATTCGCTGATGAACTGGCCGTTGCGCATTACCCGCGATGAAGACGCGCCTGCCTTGGAGCGGCTGATCAAGCACGTCACGCGCACGTCGTTGGCGCGCTGCTACTCAGAGGCGCAACTGGCGGCGGCCTTGGGGCCGGTGTTCGGACTCGACCGCCAGCTTATTCGCGACGGCACTTATTTTGTCGTCGAAAGCGTCGGTGAAATCATCGCGTGCGGCGGCTGGAGCAAACGGCTCGCAGTTTATGGCGGCGACCGTGAACGCACGGGTGCGGACGTGGAATTGAATCCGCAGACGGACGCAGCGCGCGTGCGCGCCTTCTTTGTTCATCCCATGTGGGAACGGCGCGGCATTGGGCGCGCGTTGCTGGAGGCCAGTGAAGCGGCCATTCGTGCCGCCGGTTTCAAACGTGTGGAACTCGTCGCCACGCTGGCGGGCGAGGCGTTGTATGCGCGCTTTGGTTACGCGGTCGGCGAGCGCTACGACGCGCCAATGTCCAGCGGACTGAATTTGCCAGTCGTGAGCATGAGGAAAAAGTTGAGCTTGGCACCCGCCGAACTTTTAGTCTGACCATGGTGCATGTATGAAGCGGCTTAGAACCTGTCTGAAAATTCCCCGGCGGAGTGCGCCCATCCTCGGGCGCAGCAACGTGATGACTCCGAGGGCTTTGAAAAAATCCATACCCACGGGCTTTCGCACGTTGCTGCGCCCGAAGACGGGCGCACTCCGGGGCCGACAGGTTTCGCCCGAGCGAATTTTCCGACCGGCTCTAGGCATTGTCTGCCTGCTCACGATGGCGCTGCTGGCGCTTCCACTCGCAGCAGCGGGTCGGCCAAACATCGTCATCATCCTCGCGGACGATCTTGGCTACGGCGATCTGGGTTGCTACGGCAGTCCGAACATCCGCACGCCAAACCTGGATCGCATGGCGGCGGAAGGGATGCGCTTCACGCAGTTCTACTCGGCGGCCGAGGTTTGCACGCCCAGCCGCGCGGCGCTGCTCACGGGGCGCTACCCGATTCGCAGCGGCATGTGCCACGACCAGTTCCGTGTCATCCGCAATATCTCCACGGGCGGCTTGCCGGCGGAAGAAATTACCCTGCCCGAGGTGCTCAAGGCGCGAGGCTATGCCACGGCCGCCATCGGCAAATGGCATCTGGGCAACTGGGCCAGCAACCCGGCGTATCATCCTCGAAAGCACGGCTTCGATTATTACTTCGGCCTGCCGCACTCGAACGACATGAACCCGACCAACGCGCCGCCCAACGCCACGTCGCGGATCCATCAAGATCCGAAGTGGTGGGACGCGCCGCTCTATCGTAACGAGGAGGTCATCGAGCGCCCAGCGGATCAGACACAACTTACGCGGCACTACACCGAGGAGGCGGTCAAGTTTATCGGCGAGAACAAGTCGAAACCGTTCTTCCTCTACCTGCCGCACAGTTTTCCGCACGTCCCGCTCTTTGCCTCGGAGAAGTTCCGCGGCAAAAGCCCGCGCGGCCTTTACGGCGATGTGGTGGAGGAACTCGACTGGAGCGTGGGCGAAGTGTTGCAGGCGTTACGAGTGAACGGCATGGCCAGCAACACGCTGGTCTTCTTCACCAGCGACAACGGCCCGTGGCTCATCATGCGCGAAGCGGGCGGTTCGGCAGGTCCGTTACGCGACGGCAAAGGCTCGACCTGGGAAGGCGGCATGCGCGTGCCCGGCCTCGCCTGGATGCCCGGACGCATTGCCGCCGGACAGGTGCAACGCGAGTTCGCCTGCATGATGGATTTGTTCACGACTTCGCTGAAGCTGGCCGGCACGGAGAAGCCGGCGGACCGCGTCATCGACGGCGCAGACCTTGCGCCTTTGCTGTTCGGCCCGGGGACCATGAAGCGCGAGGAACCGTTCTACTTCTATCGTGGCATGACCCTCTACGCGGCGCGCATGGGGGACTGGAAGGCGAACTTCATCACCCGCACCGGATACGGGCCGGAAAAGCCGCAGACCAATTCGCCGTCGCTCCTCTTTAACGTGGCGCAAGACGAAGGTGAGCGATTCAACGTGGCCAGCAACCATGTGGCGGAGATCGCGCAAATCGAACTGGCGGTAGCGAAGCATCGCGCCTCGATTGTGCCGGTGAAGAATCAGCTCGCCGATCCACCGGCACCGGCAGCGAAGAAAAGGCAGGAGTGAAACAACAAACAACAAACAACAAACATCAGACAAGCTCCAAGCTCCAAGCTCCAAGCTCCAAACTGCGAGGGCTGCGCGCTTGGTGTTTGATTTTTGGTATTTGGTGTTTTTTTGATGTTTGGAGTTTGGTGTTTGGAGCTTCGCCCCCGGAACGCTCCACCAACGACTTCGTCTTCATCGACAACGGCGAACTGCGCCTCGGTGTGAAGAAATCTTCCGGCGCGGGCATCGCGTTCCTCGCACTCAGCGCCACGGGCGAAAACGTGATCAACCACTGGGATCGCGGACGGCTCGTGCAGCAGTCGTACTACGGCGCGAAGGATGACTCGCTCTGGAACAAGCAGCCGTGGCGCTGGAATCCGGTGCAGGGCGGCGACTGGCGCGGCAGTCCGGCGCGCGTGCTGGAGTTCAAGGCCGAGCGCACGTCGCTCTACGCCAAGTCGATGGGCAAGCACTGGGCCTCGGGCGCGGACTTGCCCGAAGTGACCTTCGAGGAATGGATTTCGCTCACGGGCCAAGTCGCGCATGTGAAGTTCCGCATGACTTACACGGGCACGAATTCGCATCCGAACATCATGCACGAACTGCCCGCCGTGTTCATTGAGCCGCAGTTCGACACGCTGCTGGTGTATCAGGGGACGAATGCTTGGAGCGGCGACGCAGTGCATCGCTCGAAGCCCGGCTGGCCGAACGAGTCGCGCAAAATGACCGAGCACTGGGCGGCCTACGTGAACACGAACGACTTCGGCATCGGCGCGCTCATCCCGGTCGCCGACTCGCTGACGTGCTACCGCTTCGGCGACGGGAAGCGTGAACACGGCTCCTGCTCCTACTTCGCGCCGGTCAAGAGCTTCGCCATTACGCCGGGGATGAAATTTGAGTATGACGTGTGGCTGACCATCGGATCGGCAGACGACATCCGCGCGCGCTTTTCTGCCATTCATTCCTCGCTCAAATGAGTTCTGATTCCAAATCCATCCTTATCATCGGCGGCGGCGTCATCGGGCTTTCGACGGCTTACTACTGCGCGCGGCGCGGGCATCGCGTCACGCTCATTGACCGCAACCTGGAGCAGCGCGACGGCTGCTCGTTCGGCAACGCGGGCATGGTGGTGCCAAGCCACTTCGTGCCGCTGGCCGCGCCGGGCGTGGTGGGCACGGCCTTCAAGTGGATGTTCAATCCGGAGTCGCCGCTCTACATCAAACCGCGCCTGAACTGGGAGCTGATCTCGTGGGGCTGGAAGTTCATGCGCGCCGCCAACGCTGCGCATGTGCGCCGCAGCGCGCCGCTGATTCGCGACCTGAGTTTCGCCAGCCGTGCTTGCTTCGAGGAACTCGCCGCGCTGCCGGACAATGACTTTGGTTTGGTGAAGAAGGGCTTGGTGATGCTCTGCAAAACCCAGCACGGCCTGGACGACGAGGCGAAGTACGCAGCGCAAGCGAATGAACTCGGCGTGCCTGCACAAGTGCTCGATGCGAAAGGCGTCGCGAAACTTGATCCCGATGTGACGATGGATGTCGCGGGCGGCGTGTATTTCCCGAAGGACTGTCATCTTTCTCCAAACCGCTTCATGGCCAGGCTGAAGCAGCAGTGCGAGGCGCTGGGCGTGAAGTTTGTTTGGAACACTGAACTCGGTTCGGTTCGGCTGGAAACGCGCGCGGATGGCACGACGAACCTTTGTTGCATATGCAACAAAAGTTCGTCGGAGGAATTTTCTGCGGATGAGTTTGTGCTGGCGGGCGGATCGTGGTCGCCGGTCATCGGAAGCCAGCTCGGCCTCAAGCTCCCAATGCAAGCCGGCAAGGGCTACAGCCTCACGCTCGCCAAGCCTCGCGAGCTGCCGCAGCTTTGCTCCATCTTCACCGAGGCACGCGTGGCGGTGACGCCGATGGGCGACACGCTGCGCTTCGGCGGCACGATGGAGATTGCGGGACTGAACGAGGACATCAATCCCGTGCGCGTGCGCGGCATCATCAAGGCGGCGGCAAAGTATTTTCCGAAGTTCACGGCGGAGGATTTCGCGGGCGTACAGCCGTGGCACGGATTGCGCCCGTGTTCACCGGATGGAATGCCGTATCTCGGACGCACGGTGAAGTTCTCGAATCTCACCATCGCCACGGGCCACGCCATGATGGGCCTGAGCCTCGGCCCCATCACCGGAAAATTTGTCAGCGAAATACTCAGTGGCGAAAAGCCGTCGCTCGACCTCACACTGTTGAATCCAGATCGTTATGCGTAAGACTTTGAAGAACTACACTCTCGCCGTCGCGTTGTGCGGTGTGCTGGCCGCGCCGGCTTTGGCTGCGGACTTGCCGTTGGAATCTTTTTTCCAGCGTTACCTCGATGAACGGTTCGTGCTGCATCCGGCCGAGGCCACGGGGTTGGGTGATCATCGCTTCGATGACCAGCTCGACGACCTCTCGCCCGCCGCGCTGGAGAAATCGCTCGCGCACTTGAAGTCGTCGCGCGCGAAATTGCGGAAGGAAATTGATCGCGCCAAGCTCTCAGCGGACGAGCGCATCAACTTCGACATCTTCAACCACGAACTCGAAGCGAGCATCTGGGTGCGGGAGAACACGCAGCCGTTCGCCACCAATCCGCGCGCTTACAACGAATACATCAGCGACAGCGTGTTCCTCATCCTCACCCAGTCGCGTCTCCCGAAGGAGACGAACGTGGCCAACGCCATTGCGCGCATGAGGCAGATTCCGAACGTGGTCGCGGCGGCGAAGGCGAACTTGAAACATCCGCCGCGCGCCGTGCTGGAGACGGCCATCAAGCAAAACAAAGGGTCCATCGGCTTTTACGAGAGCGACCTCTTCGAGTTCGTCGGCGACTCGCCGCAGTTGCCCGCGCTCAAGGCCGAGGCGGCGCGCGTGGTGCCGGTGCTCAAGGATTATCAGCAGTGGCTGGAGAAGGACTTGTTGCCGCGCGCGACCGACGAGTGGCGGCTGGGCAAACGGAAGTTCTCCAAGAAGCTCGAATACACTTTGAACGCCGGGCTGAGTGCCGACGAAGTGTTGCGCGATGCGGAGTCGGAGTTCACGCGCGTGCATAACGACATGTATGTCGTCGCGCGCCAGCTCTGGCATCGCTACTTCCCGACCACACCGTTGCCGGTCTCGGACGCGGCGGGCAAGCACGCGACGGTGGCGCGCGTCATCGCCGCCGTGTCGAAGGAGCACGGCCAGCCGAATGAACTCCTCGCCGACGCGCGGGCGCAGGTGGACAGCATCAAGAAGTTCATCCGCGAGAAAAACATTCTGCGCCTGCCGGAACCGGACCGTTGCCAGATCATCGAGATGCCGGAGTTTCAGCGCGGCAATTCCCTCGCCTACATGAACGGCGCACCCGCGCTCGATCCCGACGCACCCAGCATGTATGCGATTTCCCCGCCGTCCAAAGACTGGCCCGCCAAACAGACGCAGAGCCTGCTCGAAGAATACAACCGCCACATGCTGCAAATCCTCACCATCCACGAGGCGTATCCGGGCCATTACGTGCAGCTCGAATACTCCGCGCGCACGCCATCGCTCCTCCGGCGCGTGCTCGGCTCCGGCGTGTATATCGAGGGCTGGGCCGTCTATACCGAGCAGATGATGCTCGACCAGGGCTACGGCGCGGGCGCGGACGAACTCGCGCTGCGGCTGAACCAGTTGAAGTTTTATCTGCGCGCCGTGTGCAACACGATTCTCGATCACAAGCTCCATTGCGCGAACATGTCCGACGCTGACGCCATCCGCCTGATGACCGAGGGCGCGTTTCAATCCGAGGAGGAAGCTCGCGCCAAGCTCGTGCGCGCCAAGCAAACCTCCACGCAACTCAGCACCTACTTCGTGGGCCGCATGGCGCACGTCCGCCTGCGCGAGCAGATGCAGCGCGAACTGGGCGACAAGTTCAACCTCGCCGCGTATCACGAGGCCGTAATCTCGCAAGGCTCGGTGCCCATGAAGTATCTGCCGGAACTGGTGCGGGCGAAGTTGAAGCCGTGAAATGTTTGGCTCGCCGACAGATGACACCCCTGGAAAAAGATGCGTTGCTGTACGCCAAGACGGACAAGACCGAGAAGCTCACGAACTGCCTGAACGCCGGAGCTTCCCCCGGTCTGGCTGATGAGCGGGGGGACAGCCTGCTGATGCACGCTGCGTGGCGCGGTCATTTGCCGGTCGTGCGTGAACTATTGCGCCGGGGAGCGGACGCCAATCGGATCGGCAGTGAAAAATCCAACGCGCTGTCTCTCGCCCGGCGTGCCGGCCACATGGAGGTGGCTGGTCTTCTGCACGAGCATACTTCCCTGCCGCACGGAGACGAACTTACCCTCGGCGGTCATCCGTGTCCGTGTTGCGGATACTTCACGCTCTCGTCGCCGCCGGGATCGGAGTTCATCTGCCCGTTTTGTTTCTGGCAGGATGAGGAATACCAACTCGTGTTTCCTGAGGCCGAGGGCGGAGCGAACCGCCCGTCACTGATCACGGCCCAGAAAAACTTCATCTCCTTCGGCGCTTGTGAGGATGAATCGCGCCAACATGTGCTGACTCCCCTCAAGTGCAGCCGACGCGATCCGGAATGGCGGACGCTTGATGTAATTCGCGACCGGCATCTCTCTGAGGCAAACGAGGCGGACCACTTGCTGTGGCGGTCGGTCATGCATTCAGGGGTTTGCCTTTACTACTGGAGGAAAGATTACTGGTTGCGGCTCGACCGCATCGCTACGGAATGAGCCGCGCATCGAACTCGAACGGCTCCGGCTGGCCGATGCGAAGGGACTTGAAGCTCGGGTGCGCGGGATTGAAGAGGTAATTAAGTTCGCCCGGTA
>JAYVWQ010000141.1:0-2575 GCA_043785945.1 Akkermansia sp. | reverse complement strand
CAAGGGGTGGAGATATTGCGCTGCTGGGAGTCGCGCCAGAACTTTGTCGTGGTGGGCTATGGCAACAGCGTGGCGCGCGAGGTGAACGTGGCGGAGTGCCGCGCGCGTGGCGTGCCCATCCTGCGGCGCTGCAGCGGCGGCGGCACGGTGGTGCAGGGACCGGGCTGCTTGAACTACAACCTCACGCTGCGCATTCCCGAGGAGGGCAGCAGCCCGCTGGCGACCGTTACGGGCACGAATCAATGGGTCATGGAGCGGAATCGCGCGGCGCTGGAGAAACTGTTGGGCGGGCGCGTGTCCGTACAGGGGCACACGGATTTGGCGTTTGAGAACCGGGCCGCATCTTCAACCTCACTCCCCGCCGCCTGGCTTAAGTTCTCCGGCAACGCCCAGCGCCGCCGCCGGCGTTCCCTCGTCTTTCACGGCACGATTCTCCACGACTTTGATCTCAGCCTGATTGACGCCCTGCTCCTGTTTCCTTCGCAGCAGCCGGGCTATCGCGCCGACCGCGGGCACGGAGAGTTCGTGCGCAACATTTCAGCCCCGGCTGAACAGATTCGCGCTCATCTCCGTGAGGCCTGGCAGGCCCGCGAGCCAGCACCCGCCTTGACGGCGATGCAACTGGAGCCGTTGCTCCGCGAGCACTACGGGAACGACGCTTGGAATTTCAGCCGCTGAACAAGGCGCTCCGGATCGGCGCACGACCCGTTTGTCCCTTCGTGGCCAACTCCCGCTCACTTGTCTTGAACTGCCCCGTCTCCACAGGCAAATTCGCCGCCCGATGAGAATCGCCTTCGCCCTCGCCCTGCTGCTTTGTGCAGCGGTGGGCTTCGGCGTGCCAGCGACTGCCGCGCCGGCCACGCGACTGCCGCGCGTTTCCATCGCCGGTCGCAATTACATCTCCTTCGATCAGTGGGCGCGGGACAACGGGTTTCGGCTGCGCTGGCTTTCCAAGAATGACTTCACCGCCACCAAGGGCGCGACGCAGATGCAGTTCAATCTCGAGTCGCGCAACATTTCGTTGAATGGTGTGACGGTGCGGCTTTCCCAGCCGGTGCGAAATCAGAACGGTTCTGTCTACCTCGCCGAAGTGGATCTTATTACCGCCCTCCAGCCCGTCCTCTACCCGCCCCGGAACCGCGCACGCGGCACGGTCAAAAAAATCTGCATCGATCCCGGCCACGGCGGACGCGACCCCGGCAAACAGGTGGGCGGCGCGCAGGAGAAAAAATTCACCATGCTGCTCGCGCTGGATCTGGCCGCCCAGTTGCGCAAGGAGGGCTACACAGTATCGCTGACCCGCACCGGCGATGAGACGCTGGAACTGCCGGTGCGGCCCGATCTCGCCCGGCGGCGCGGCGCGGATTTGTTCATCAGCCTGCACTTCAATTCGTTCACCGACCGGGCCGTGGGCGGGGTGGAGACCTATTGCATGACGCCGCAGCGCGAGAGTTCGAGCAACGCGCAAGGCGAAGGCGCGTCCACCGGCGGCTACGTGGGCAATCTCAACAACAGCAAGAACATGGTCCTCGCCTACGAAGTGCATAAGGCCATCATCACCAGTACGCGGGCGGAAGATCGCGGCATCAAGCGGGCGCGCTTCCAAGTCTTGCGCGATGCGGAAATGCCGGCGGTGCTGATCGAGGGCGGCTTCATGAGCAACCCGGCGGAAGCGGCGAAAATTTCCAACGCCGCGTGGCGCGCGCAACTCGCCCAGTCCGTCGTGCGCGGCGTGCAGAGCTACCGGAGAATCGTCGAGCCATGAGAGGCGCAGCGGCGGAACCATCCTCCCAATCGTCGCGGCCCATCGGCGTGTTCGACAGCGGCATCGGCGGTCTCACGGTCGTGCGCGAGTTGCGGCGCGTGCTGCCGCACGAGGACATCGTTTATCTCGGCGACACGGCGCGCGTCCCCTACGGCAACAAGTCGCCGGAGACGGTCATCCGCTTCGCCTGCGAGGACACGCAGTTTCTGCTCTCGCAAAACGTGAAGGCCGTGGTCGTGGCCTGCAACACCGCCTCGGCCTGGGCGCTGTCCTCGTTGCAACGACGCTTTGACGTTCCCATTTTGGGCGTGATTCTGCCGGGTGCCCGCGCCGCTTTGGAGCAGCCGCGCCATCAGCGCATCGGCATCATCGGCACCTATGCCACGGTGCGCAGCCAGGCTTACAGCAAGGCCATCTTGGCCCGGTGCGACACGGTGCGCGTCTTCGCCCAGGCCTGCCCGCTGCTCGTGCCGCTGGTGGAGGAGGCGTGGACGGATCATCCCGTGACCGAGCGCGTGCTCCGCGAATATCTGCGCCCGCTCCAGCGCCACCGCATTGAGACGCTCGTGCTGGGCTGCACCCACTATCCGCTCCTCAAGGAGGCCATTGCCAAAGTGACGAAGGGGAAAATTGCGCTCGTTGATTCGGCCGAGAGCTGTGCGCTCGACGTGCAGGAACGGCTGGCCAAGCTGCGCTTGCTCTGCTCCCGCCGGAAGCGCCAGGGACTCGTGCATCCGTTCGTCACGGACGAGGTGACGCGATTTGATGAATTGGCCGCGCGCTTCCTGGGTCAGAGAACGGAGCCGGCGC
>JAYVWQ010000140.1:0-8246 GCA_043785945.1 Akkermansia sp. | reverse complement strand
CGCTTCAGCGCCGCTTTGGAACGGTGGGAATTCCTAGACGCCGCCCGAGTGAACTGGATGGCTCGCAAATCGTTTCACGGGACTACGAACTTGAACCTGCACTTGTCAGCGTCCTCACGATTTGCCAGCGTCACGCCCTGATTTCTCAAAAAACATGAATACCGTCAATCAACTCAAGACCATCAAGTCGAACACGGCCGCGAAAGTCGGCGCTGAACTCTCCCGCACCGGCGGACTGCTGCGCCTTGCGCCCGCCTGGGTGCCGCGCTCCTTCCTCCAGCCCGGCCTGCGCATCAAGCTGCACCCGGACGACACCTACGCCTACGGCCTGAATCGTGGCGGCATCGACGAACGCTGGTTCGCCTCCACCACCGTCACGGCTAACGAAGGCCGCGCCGCTGACGAGGGCTTGAGCTACTGCGTCGTGGGCCAGGAACGATTCACTCTGCACCAGGCCGTCGCGGATTGCGGCGCGACCTTGGTCGGCAAATCCATCTGGGGCAAATACAAGAAGTGGCCGGTGTATTCGAAGTTCTTCGACAACATGGGACCGATTCCGCATCACATGCACCAGAGTGCCGCGCAGGCCAAGCTCGTCGGGCAGGAAGGCAAGCCCGAGAGCTACTACTTCCCACCGCAGCACAACAACGTGGGCAACAATTTCCCCTACACCTTCATGGGCTTCGAGCCGGGCACGACCAAGGCGCAGGTCCGCAAGTGCCTTGAGAACTGGAACAAGGGCGACAATGGCATTCTCGATCTCTCCAAGGCCTATCGTCTCAAACCCGGCAGCGGCTGGCTCATCGATCCGTGCATCCTGCACGCGCCCGGTTCGCTCTGCACTTACGAGCCGCAGTGGGGCAGCGACGTCTTCGGCATGTATCAAAACCTCGTCGAGGGCCGCGAAGTCCCGTGGAGTCTGCTCGTCAAGGACATGCCCAAGAGCAAGCACAAGGATCTCGACTTCATTGTGGACCAGCTCGACTGGGACAAGAACGTCGATCCGAAATTCAAAGACCACCACTACCTCGAACCCGTGCCCGTAGCTGACACGCGCAAGGAAGGCTTCGTAGACCGCTGGATCGTCTATGGCAAGGTCGACGGTGAACAGCTTTTCACCGCCAAGGAACTCACCGTCGAACCCGGCGTCAAAGCCACCATCACCGACACCGGCGCCTACGGACTCATCTGCGTGCAGGGCAGTGGCAAGATCAACGGCCAGCCGCTGAACAGCCCGAAGCTGATCCGCTTCCACGAGCTGACCGAGGACGAATATTTCTGCACCGAGGACGGCGCGAAACGCGGCGTGACCTTCGAGAACACCAGCGAGACCGAGCCGCTTGTCTGCCTTCGTTACTTCGGCCCCGAGGTGAACCCCGACGCGCCGGCGATGGGCACGTATCGGAAGAACAAGTTCGACTGAGTGGGCTGGAACCAAGCCAAGCAGTAGCCTTGAAGCCATGAGTGAAAGACGACCGTTAGAAACGATCTCGTTGAGCGGTTACAAATCCGTCCGCGAACTGAAGAGCTTTCGCTTGCAGGATGGTCTCAATGTTTTGATCGGAGCCAACGGTTCCGGAAAGACGAACTTTATCCGCTTCTTCGAGTTGCTCGGACATCTGATGGACCCAAACAAGGGGCTTCAGAACTACGTCAGCGCTCGCGGGCGCGCAGATGCCTTTCTGTTCCGGGGGATGAAGGTCACGCCGGAGATGACGGCGCATCTGAAGTTCGGACTGTACGAATACAAGTTCGCACTGAAAGCGGCGGATGATCGGTCGCTGTTCTTTGCGGAAGAGTCTGCGCCGTTCGCCGGGCCGAAGTTTGGCAGCATTGAGAACGATCAGGGCAGCGGCCACAAGGAAAGCGGCTTAATCCGAAAGATAGGCACTGCCAGTGAGCGATGGGTTAAAGAGGCGATACGTGACTGGCGGGTTTATCACTTCCACGACACCTCGCCTTCTGCCCCTGTCATGGGCCTGTGCAACATCGTGGACAACGATGTCTTGCACAGCAACGCCGCCAATCTGGCGGCCTTTCTGATGCGCATGGCGCAGTCCCATCCCACGCACTACGCGCAGATTGAAGAGACCGTGAGGCAGGTCGCTCCGTTCTTCGGCGCTTTCGTCCTCAAGGAAGTTGCCGCCGGGCAAACCCAGTTGCTCTGGAAAGACCGCTACTCGGACCTGCTCTATTATCCACATCAACTCTCGGACGGCACCTTGCGCTACATCTGCTTGGCGACCTTGCTGCTTCAACCAAATCCCGCCTCCACCCTCGTCATTGATGAACCGGAATTGGGGCTGCATCCGTATGCGATCAAACTGCTCGCCAGCCTGCTGCACGAAGCGGGGCAACGCGGCCAGTTGATCGTTTCCACCCAGGCGTCGTTGCTCCTGGATGAACTGACCCCAGAGCAGGTCATCGTGGTGAACCATCACGATGGCGAGTCGGTTTTTGAACGGCTCAGTTCCAGCAAACTCAGCGACTGGCTGAAGGAATACACGCTCGGTCAGCTTTGGGAGAAGAACGAACTGGGAGGCCTGCCGTGACCCAATGGATTCGGCTGTATGTCACCGTCGAGGGGCAGGCCGAAAAGGAGTTCGCGGACAAGGCTCTCAAACCTCATCTCGCCGGATTTGCCGTTGATGTCAGGCCCCGGGTCGTGCTGACCAATCGGAAGCTGGGTAAGCGCGGAGGAGTTTTAGATTTCGACAAGATTCGAGGCGACCTCAGCCGCTTGATGAAACAGGATGCGCATGCCGAGGCACGCTTCACGACCATGGTGGACCTCTACGCGCTCCCTTCCGAATTCCCCGGCTGGAGTGAGGCGCGAAAGAAATTCTCGCCGCTTGACCGGGTCAAAGTGCTTGAGCAGGCACTGGCGCAAGAGTTCGGAGAATCGCGGTTCCTCCCGTTCATCCAGCTCCATGAGTTTGAAGCGCTGCTGTATTGTGATTTGGATGAATTGCAGGGCCGGATTGTCAATTCAGCGCCTGGCATCAAGGCGTTGCGGGCTGAAGTTGGTGACACTGCTCCAGAGGACATCAACGAAGGTGTGACGACCGCACCGAGCAAACGAATCATTCGCCACGTCCCCATTTACGAACGAAACAAGGTTCGCGTGGGTGCATCCGCTGCTGTTGCCATTGGCCTGCCTGCACTTCGTGCTCGATGTCCACACTTTGGGGACTGGTTGTCGAAATTGGAGGCCCTGGGAAATCCTTCGCTCGTAGTCTGAACCAGCCCGCAGTTGAAGTATGGCCGCCACCGGATCTGATTCCCTCGTCTGGCTCCAACACAGCCGCCCCCTTATCGCGGCCTTGACGCTGGCGTTGCTCTGGACGATCGAATCGCTCGCGCCGATGTTCACCGGGCGCACCCGAAGATTTTCCCACATCACGACGAACCTCGCGCTCGCCGGGATCAACGCGCTTATCGCCTCCGGATTCGCCTTCGCCATTCTGGGGGTCACGGAGTGGGCACGCGCGCGGCCTTTTGGACTGCTGAACCTGACCGCCTGGCCCCCTTGGCTCCATTGGCTCGGGGCCATCGTGCTCTTCGACTGCTGGCAATACTGGTGGCACCGGTTCAATCATCGTGTGCCGTTCTTGTGGCGCTTTCATGCCGTCCACCATTCCGACGCAGAAATGGACGCCAGCTCGGGCGTGCGCTTTCACACGGGGGAAATCGTCCTCTCCTTTCTCGCCCGCCTTCTCGTGCTGCCGCTGATCGGCCTCACCATGCCGCAACTTCTGGTTTACGAGGCTATCTCGCTGCCGGTGATTCTTTTCCATCACAGCAACCTGCGCATTTCGAACCGGGTGGACCGCTGTCTGCGGTGGTTGATCCCCACGCCGTGGATGCACTATGTGCATCATTCGCGCTGGCAGCCCGAGACGGACTCGAACTACACGAGTTTGCTCTCCGTTTGGGACCGGCTCTTTGGTTCCTTCCGACTGCGGGAGAAGCCGGCGGAAATCTCATTGGGCCTGGACAATTATGAGGAGCGCGAGTGGCGCCGGTTGCCGGGCCTCCTGGCCGCGCCGTTTAAGAAGTCTGCCTCACGCGCCGTCGCCTCCCACGTTCCGCCCACGGAAGACAAAGAGCCGCCCAACTCTGATCAGTGAACCGCCGGTTGCTGCTCGATTGGATGCCTCCTTTATCTGCTGGGAGATGCAGCGATTGGGGCGTGATCAAAGGCAGCGAGGAAGCGAGGCGTTCTAAGTTTCCCCGCCGTGCTCTACCACGCCAGCTGGGCCGGGAAGTATTCGGCGATCAGTTCCTCGTAGAACGGGCGCAGCTTTTGCACATCCGGCTTGGCGTGGCTCTTGGTGTAGAGGTCGTAGGGATTGAAGGCTCGCACTTGATCGAACATCGCCTTGTCCTGCTTGTTCATCAGGTATTCGTAATCGCGCTCGCGGTGCGCCGGGTAGAACGAGTGGTAGCGGATCATGTAGCGCGCTTCCGGCGGCAAGTAATCCTTCGTGACATGATAGAGATATTCGTCGTGGCCCCAGGACAGGCATACATTGTCGAGGCCACAGCCCTCTTCGTAAATTCCCGTGCGCGACTGAAAGCGCGGGTTGTTTGAGTCCGGGTTCTCTTTGAAGAAATCCTTGAACACGATGCTGTCGGCATACGCGCATCCCACGGGAAAAGTGTCGCCAACCACGGCCCACTGCGGCTCGCCGTAGAGGCAGAGCATTTTGCCGAGGTCGTGAATCAGCCCGGTGAGGATGAACCAGCGCGGGTGTCCGTCGTGACGGATCTGCTCGGCCGTTTGCAGCAGGTGTTCGAGCTGCGTCATATCCGTGTCCGGATCGCTGTCGTCGATCAGCGTGTTCAGAAACTCCATCGCCTCCCAGATGCTCATGCGCCTCCGAGAGAGGGAGAGGAACTCCCGCCGCTTCGCCTGCACGAAGTCGTGGGTTTGGTGCGTGTGGTTGAGCCGGTAGAACTCGCGCACCGTCGGCCGGGCGTTCGCCTCGTAGTTGCGGAATTGCTCCTGGGTCTTGGCCGCATTGGGGCCGACAAGTTTACTGGCGGGCGTCGGGTAACGCTCGACCAGGGATTCTTCCCATTCTTCAAGGCTGTTGAGCGGCTGGGTTTCCGGCTTGGCTTGCATGACGGGAAATTAGGCAGCGGTCTTGAGCGCGTCAACGCGCCGTTCAGCGTGCTGCCGGTTTGAAACCGGCAGGGCGGGATGACGACGAGACGCGTGAGCAAAAATGTGGCTGAGGGATCAGCGTGCGCCCTTCTGCCAGTTGCAAACTGGCAGCACGTTGTCACGCCAGCTTGTTCTGCCGGAACTTGTCCAGCGCCACGGCCAGGACGATGACGATGCCGATGATGATTTCCTGCACGCAGGTCGGCCCGTCCATCTCATTCGAGCCGTTGCGCAACACGGCCAGGAAGTGCCTGCCGCCCATAACTGGAAGTGGAAAGGGTGTGTGGTGTCGAAACCCCTCTCCCATCCGCTGCGATGAGAGAGGGGTTGCGGTTCGGGAACTCACGCCGCCTTGGCCAGCGGCTCCGGCGACGACACGGGCAACGCCACGCTGTTCTCCGGCTTCCCCTCGTGGCTGGCCGCGCTGTCCACGATGGCGCGTGCCGTCTGGTATTCATTGTAGAACGCCGCATTCGTCGTGCGGAACTTCTCGATCAACGGATCGAGTTGGTTGTTCAAAATCTTGTCCAGATCGTCGAACAGCTCTTCCAACTCCTGCGTGGCCGCCGCCTGGGCCGCGCGCCCCGTGCGCGGTTTCGACTGCACCGCGCCGAACTCCGTGATCGCCTCACCGAGCGCCGTTAGTTCAGCCGCCTTCACGTTGGCCTTGGCCGCCAGGGCCGCCGCGTGGCCATTGCCCAGGGTCAGCAACGACTGGCAGCGGTTCACGAAATCATTCTCGCGACCACGCCCCAGCGTGCTGGCCGAGAACTCCACCTGCGCCGCCAGTTGACTGTCCTCCGTCTTGGAGGCCAGCGACTGCAAGCCGCAGCACACGCCCCACGCCGCCTCCAGCAGCACCTTTTTCGCCGCCTGCTTCTGCGCGGCATAACCGGTGCGCGCCGTCTGCTTCTGCCCCGCCGCCACGATGTCCGCGACGATGGACTCCACCGACTCGACGTCTTCCTTGATGCCCGGAATGTTCTTCCACAGAGGCTCATTGTTTTCGTCGCGCAGGCTGCCGATGGTCACCTGCCCCATTTTCAATTTGTTGATTTGATTTATTTTCATATGAGTAACCGACCTTTCTGTTTGTTGTGGCCCGCGAGGCATCCCGTGACTGGCACAGGACCTCCCGTGAGCGATTTTTATGTTGTGCAGGGAATTAGCTAAAGCCATGCCAGCGGAAACCGCCTTGGGGAGCCACCGGGCCTTGTCAAAAATTCAGCCACCCATGCGGAGGTCAACTGTCTCGCGCTGTCTCGGTTTTTGACGAACGGCGGGAAGGAAGCATTGAAAACCCCGAACTAGGACAAGGTGCAGGGTATTATACCCCCTTGTTCACACCCACTCCGCACACAGCAGCTCCGCCTGTGCGAGCACCGTCTTCACGGCTTCCTCCTGCAAATCGGGCGGGTAGCCGTGTTTGTTCAGGATGCGTTTCACCATGACTTTGATTTTGGCGCGGGCGCTTTCGCGGAGGGTCCGGTCGATGGTCACGCTCTTCTTCACTTGGGTGATCAACTCCGCCGCGATGAGCTTGAGTTTGTCGTCGCCCATCGCTTGCACGGCGCTGTTGTTGGCCGCGAGGGCGTCGTAGAAGGCGACTTCGTCGTCGGTCAGGCCGAGGTTCTCACCGCGCTTGGTGGCGGCGTCGAGGTCCTTGGCGAGTTTGATCAGCTCTTCGATGACCTGCATCGTCGAGATGGCGCGGTTGTGGTAGGCGTTGAGCGTCTTCTTGAGCTTCTCGCTGAAGACCTGGCTCTGCACGAGGTTGCGCTTGGAGCGGACCTTGAGTTCGTCCTTGAGCAGCTTCTCCAACAGCTCGGCGGCGACGTTCTTGTGCTTCAGGCCGCGCACTTCGGCGAGGAATTGGTCGCTCAGGATGCTGATGTCGGGCTTGGGCAATCCGGCGGCGGTGAAGACGTCGATCACCTGGCCTTCGGTGGTGATGGCCTTGCTCACGAGCTGGCGGATGGCGGCATCGATCTGCTCGGGCGTCTTGTGGTGGTTGGTGGTCTGCTTGCTCAACGCGGCTTGCAGGGCTTGGAAGAAACTCACGTCATCGCGGATCTCCGTCGCTTCATCGCTGGCGGCGCAGAGGGCGAAGGCGCGGGAAAGTTCCGTCACCACCTGCACCCAGCGCTTCTTGCCGTCTTCCTGTTCGAGGATGTGCTCCTGGCCGGCGGGGATGAGCGCGAGGCGTTCGGTGGGTTTGCCGGTGGTCCACTTGTCCCAGTTGAAGCCGTGCATCAGGTCGCAGGCGATGCCGTGCTTCTCCAGCATCACGGCGATGGCTTGGGCGGTATCAAAGGTCGGGTTGCCCTGCCCGCCGCTCTCGGTGTAGGTGACGAGCGCCTTCTTGAGCTGATCGGCGAGGCCGAGGTAATCCACCACCAGACCGCCGGGTTTGTCGCGAAAGACGCGGTTCACGCGGGCGATGGCCTGCATGAGGCCGTGGCCCTGCATCGGCTTGTCGGCATACATCGTGTGCAGGCAGGGCGCATCGAAGCCGGTCAGCCACATGTCGCGCACGATCACGATGCGGAACGGGTCTTTGGCGTCCTTGAACCGGTTCGCCAACTTGCGACGCTTGTCCTTGCTGCGGATGTGCGGTTGCCAATCGGGGCCGTCCTCGGCGCTGCCGGTCATCACCACTTTCACCACGCAGGGTTTGCCCTTCTCGGCTTCGGCGGCGTCGTCCTTGGCACTGGCCCAGTCGGGGCGCAGCGCGATGAGCGCGTTGTAGAGGTCCACGGCGATTCGACGGCTCATGCAGACGATCATCGCCTTGCCGTCCATCGCCTCCACGCGCTTCTCGAAATGCGCCACCAGATCGGCGGCCACCAGCGCGATGCGTTTTGGATCGCCCACCAGCGCCTCCAGCGCGGCCCATTTGGTTTTGAGCTTTTCCTTCTTCGTCAGCTCCTCGCCTTCGGTGATTTCCTCAAACTCCGCGTCGAGCTTCGGCAGCTCCGCGGCGTTCAGGCTGAGCTTGGAAATGCGGCTCTCGTAATAGATCGGCACCGTGGCCTTGTCGGCGACGGCACGCTGGATGTCGTAGATGGAAATGTAA
>JAYVWQ010000139.1:0-3761 GCA_043785945.1 Akkermansia sp. | reverse complement strand
CAACATCATCTTCGTGCAGGGCCGGCCCAAGCTGGCGGACATCGGCCTCGTCATGTCCTTGCGCGACGCCCGCACCTTCGTGGGCACGGAGGGTTACATTCCGCCCGAGGGACCTGGCACGGCCCAGTCGGACATCTACAGTCTGGGCAAAGTGCTTTACGAGATGAGCACCGGGCAATACCGCGATCTCTTTCCCCGCCTGCCTGACGACTTGGATTCTTACCCCGACCAGGCGCTCCTGCTGGAAATGAACGCAGTCTTCCTCAAAGCCTGCGAGACTTCGGTGAAGAATCGCTACGCGCGAGCGGAACAGTTGCGGGCCGATCTGGAGCTGGCCCTGGCCGGACAGTCCATCCTGCGACTCCGTTTCCTGGAGCGGCAACTGGCCCGGGTCACGCGGCTCGCGGCCGTGGCGATGACCGTGGCGGTCGCGGCGGGCGTCCTCGCGGTGCTGGTGAGCCGGGTGCAGCAGCGGGAGAAAAAACTGCTCGCCACCGCCTACATCACGGAGGGGGTGCAACGGATGGAGAACGGCAACTGGCACGCGGCGCTTCCGCCCTTGGCCGCCGCCCTGCGTCTCCATGCGGGCGATGCCGCGCAAACCGGCACCGACCAGCAACGACTCAGTTCGGCCCTCGCTCAAGCGCCGCGCCTGCTCCATTTCTGGTCGCATGGAAAAACGGCCCAGGACGTGCGCTTCAGCCCGGACGGCACCCAGCTTCTCGTGGCGGGCGGCGACTCGGTGCGGCTGACGCAAATTGATTCCGGCGCGCTGGTGCGGGAATTTCCAGCCTCGAACCAGACGCACGCCGCGGCCTTCAGTCCGGAGGGTAGCCGGGTGGCATTTAACGACGGACGTTTCCTCATCGTGGCGGAGCTGGACCCCGGCACCAACCTGTTCAGCATCGAGCTGCACACCACGCCGAAGTCCCTCGAGTTCAGCCCGGATGGGGCCTGGCTGCTCGTCGCCTGCCGCCGCCAGGAAGCGCATCTCCTCGACGCCCGCACGGGTGAGAACAGGCGGACGTTCACCGGCCACGCAGGCGAGGTCCACTCGGCGGCGTTCAGTCCGGACGGCTCGCGCATCGTCACCGGCTCACGCGATGGCTCGGCGCGGGTTTGGGAGACGCAGACGGGTCAACCACTGCTGACGCTCTGGCCCGCGCCCGGCATCCAGACCTGGGTTAACAACGCTGTGTTCTCACCGGATGGGCGGCGCATCGTGACGGCAGCGGAGAATTTCACGGTGCAGGTCTGGGGTGCCGAGGACGGGCGGAAGGAGTTGGGGCGCATGGAACATGCCCGGGTCGCGACCAAGGCCCGCTTCAGCCCGGACGGGCGCGTGATTGTTTCCGTCGGGGACGATTTCATGATGCGTTACTGGGACGCACGCACCGGGCGGCCTTCCGGTTCGGTGGTTAATTTTTCAAGCCTCCCCAAGCAGGTGGTGTTCAGTCCCGAAGCGCGCCGCGTGGCCACGGCGGAAGCCGACGGGGCGATTAAGATTTGGGATGTAAGCCCGGACGCGCCGGTGGAAGTAGGGCCGGGCGTGGTCAGCCCCGATGGCTCGCGCTATGTCACCTGGACTCCCGATTCCGTCCGCGTGTGGAACGCGACGAACGATCAACCGCTCACTCCGCTTCTGGCCCACGCCGAACCCTTCCGACTGCTGGGCTGCGATGCCGGGGCGCGGCAGATCGTGCTGACCGGGCCGGACGAGGATAACACACACTCCCTGGTGCAAGTGCTCGGCGCGGCCACGGGATCAAGTCGCTTGTTCACGCTGCCCCATCCCACCAACCGGATGTGGATGAGCGCGGATGGAGAACTTTTGCTGACCGGCCATGACAAAACAGTCCGGCTCTGGAGCCTCCAGAACGGGCGGCTGGTTTTTCCCGAGCGCAAGCTGTCCCACAGCATCAAGACCGCCGTCTTCAGCCCCGACCGCCGACAACTCGCGGTGGGGAGCGGTTCCCTGCTTTACCTCTTCGACACGGCCAGCGGCGCGGAAATTTTTCCCCCGCTGTCGCACGCCCCGCACATTGATCATCTCGCGTTTTCCCCGGATGGCAAGATGCTCGCCACGGCCACGGAGGGGAACATCAAGGACGCGGCGGAAGCGCAGTTGTGGGATACCCGCACCGGGCAGCGGCACGGCCCCGCGCTCGGCCACTTGGACGGGGTCAGAGATTTGCAGTTCACGTCGGATGGGAAATTTCTGGCCACCGCCAGCGAAGACACCCAGGCCCGAGTCTGGCGCGGGGCCACGGGCGAATTGCGCTTCGATCCCATCCGGCTCTCCTGGCATGTCAGGGCCGTGGACTTCAGTCCGGGGGACCGCTGGCTTTTTACCACCGCCACGCGTGAGGCCCGCCTTTGGGATGCCCACACCGGACAGGCCATCACGCCCCAATTCTCCGTGGGCGACATGGTCAGCCCGGAGGATTGGTTCGTGGCGGGTGGTTTCTGCGCCGACGGGCGGCGGGTGTGGACGAAGTCGGGACGCGGATTGAGTTTCTGGAACTTGCCCCACATCGACCATACGGCGGAGGAGTGGACGGCCCTGGCTCGGCTGCTCGGCGTCACCCTGCCCGCCGCGCTGCGCACTCCGGCGGAGGCGTTCCCCGAGGCGCAACTGCGGGCCTTCTGCGCCCGGGAGGCGGCCCGGACTACAGCGAACATTCCGGGGTGGCACGAAGCCGAAGCGCGTCGTGCCGAACGCAGGGGAGATTGGTTTGCCGCGCAATTTCACCTTGCCCAGTTGCGGAAAATCGCACCGGATGATGCCAACCTGCGCGCCCGTCTGGCCGCAGCTCAAGTGCAGGCGCAGGCGCCGGTGCCAGGTGGAGAAAACGCCGCCCCATGAAACGCGCCCTCACCCCGTTCTGGACTCTGTTCATCCTCACCGGGCTGAACCTGTTCAACTATCTCGACCGCTACGTGCTCTCGGCCGTGGCGCTGCCGCTGCAAAAGGAACTGGGACTCAATGACGGCCAGGCCGGGCGCATCGTCACCACGTTCATGATCGGCTACTTCCTCACCTCGCCCGTCTTTGGCTATCTCGGCGACCGCGCTTCGCGCAAATGGCTGATTGCCGGCGGCATATTCGTCTGGAGCCTCGGCACGGTGCTGACCGGTTTTGCGGGCACGTTCGCGATGCTGCTCGCTTTTCGGGTGCTCGTGGGCGTGGGCGAGGCGAGCTACGCCACCATCAGTCCCAGTCTCATTTCAGACACGTATCCCGCCGCGCGCCGGAACATGGCGCTGACAATTTTTTACGCGGCCATCCCGGTGGGCGCGGCCTTGGGAAACATTCTCGGCGGCTACGTGGCGGCGGTGAGTTCGTGGCGGCACGCCTTCATCTGGGCCGGGGCGCCGGGTTTGGTGCTGGCGCTGGTGCTGCTGCCCTTCGCGGAACCGAAGCGCGGCGCGCAAGACGCGGCGGCTCCCGGCGTGCCGGGCGGCACGCCCGGCTTCAAGGACGTGCTCGGCCTGCTGCGTCTCCCGGACTACTTGTTCGTGGTGCTGGGCTACACGGCCTACACGTTTGCCCTGGGGGCCTTTGCCTTCTGGGGGCCGGCCTTTCTGACGCGCGTCCATCAGGTGCCGGAGGCCAGGGCCGCGACGTTTTTCGGCGCGGTGCTGGTCGTGGCGGGGTTGCTCGGCACGCTGCTCGGCGGCTGGCTGGCCACGGTCTGGCAGCGCCGCACGCGCGCGGGCTACGCGCTGACTCTTGGACTGTCCGTATTGTTGTCCGTGCC
>JAYVWQ010000138.1:0-18805 GCA_043785945.1 Akkermansia sp. | reverse complement strand
GTATGGCTTCGCGCGTTTCATGTGGTCGCGCGGCATCCGCAAATACGCGGCGGTGGGAGGATGAAATGAAGCGAATGACGAATGATAAATGTCCAAAGTCGGAGCCGGTGGCGCTGCGCTCTCCTGCGTTCAATTCCCCCCGCCGCTACTTCCGCATTTA
Source organism: Akkermansia sp. (assembly GCA_043785945.1). Classification (GTDB taxonomy): domain Bacteria; phylum Verrucomicrobiota; class Verrucomicrobiia; order Limisphaerales; family SIBH01; genus JANNGC01. The sequence continues at coordinate 18,645 of JAYVWQ010000138.1, read as the reverse complement.
CGCCGCGATGTGGAAGAACTCGGTCATCCGCGAGATGAGCTTCAAGACGAACTTTCTGCTCTGGATTTTCGTCGAGCTGCTCTGGTTTGCCATGCAGCTTTCGTTCATCGCTGTGATCTACTCGCACACCGATCACATTGGCGACTGGACCAAGTGGCAGGTGGTGCTGCTCATGGGCACGGCGCATTTGATTCAGCAGATTTTCCAGGCTTTCTTCCTGACCAACTGCACGGAACTTTCCGAACTCATCCGCACCGGCAAGCTCGACTTCATGCTCCTGCTGCCAGTCAACCCGCGCTTCCTCATCTCGCTGCGCAAGGTGGATCTCGGCTCCTTCGTCAATGCCGCCTCCGCGCTCGGCGTCATTGGTTACGCGCTGCACAAGCTGGCGCTTGTGCCCTCGGCCATGCAGATGGTGGGCTTCGCGCTCGCGGTGCTGGCCGGGGTGATCATTCATTACTCGCTCATGTTTCTGCTCTCCTCGATCAGCTTCTGGACGGTGCGGGCGCAGGGCATCGTCTGGGGCTACTACAGCCTCTTCAACATTTCGCGCCAGCCCGATGCGGCCTATCGCGGACTGTTCAAGGTCGTCTTCACCTTCGTCATCCCGATGGTCCTGGTGGCCAATGTGCCGGCCAAGGTGCTGGTGCAAAAAATTCATTCGCCCTACGAATTGGTCCTGCTCCTCGCGATGATGCTGGTCTGCGCCACGCTCTCCGAACTCGGCTGGCGTTTCGCGCTCAAGCATTACACCAGCGCGAGCAGTTGAGGAGCCGAGTATGCGTGTTGCAGGTAGGGCGCGTCGCTCCGCGCGCGCCGCCGTGGTTCGTGCCGGCTCAGTTTTTGGCGGCAAAGATGCGTCGCTTCGATCCAACGGCGCGCGCGGAGCGACGCGCCCCACCTTTTGCCCCAGCCCACTCCGGCCCAAACTCGCTCTCGCCTCCACGCCGGCCTTTTGCTTAACCTCTCCGCGCTATGAAAAAACTCATCGTTCGTCTCTTGCTCATCGCCATCGTGCTCGTGGTCCTCGCCGTGGGCCTGGGGATTTTCTTCCTCGGCTCCATTGTGAAGGCCGGCGTGGAAAAAGTCGGCCCCAGCGTGACCGGAGTGCCGGTCAAGCTCGACAGTGCCAGCGTCTCGCTCCTCGGCGGCAGCAGCACGTTGAAGGGTTTCGTTCTTGGCAACCCCGAAGGTTTCAAATCTACCGAGGCGATCAAGGTCGGCACCGTGGCCGTGGCCGTCGTGCCCAAGTCCATCTTTGCCGACAAGGTCATCATTCATTCCATCAAAGTCGAAGCGCCCGAGATCAGTTACGAACTGAGTCTCAAGGGCAGCAATCTCGGCAAGATTCTCGACAACGTGAGCAGCGGCGCGAACCAGCCTGCGGGCGAAACGAAACCTGCCGGCCAGCCCACGGACAAAAAGTCCTCCGGCGCGGGCAAGAAATTGCAGGTCGATGAATTCGTCATCACGGGGGCCAGGGTGCATTTTGGCGCGACGGGTTTCGGCAGTGCGCCCGTGGTCATTCCAGAAATTCGCCTGAGCAATCTCGGGCAGGGACCGGACGGCATTACGCCCGCCGAGTTGACCCAACTCGTCATGAGTGCGCTCAAGGATGCGGTGGCCAAAGCAGCGGCAGAGAATCCCGGCAAGCTGGGCGGTGCCGCTACTGATGCCTTGAAGAAAGGCGCTTCGGGCCTCGGTGATTTGTTCAAGAAGAAGTAGCCCGACACACGCCTCTTCGCAGCGACAGCCGTTGCACCTGGGGATGAGAACTGCGGAAGAGCGTTTTGCTTCACTTCCGCCTGCCCAAGATCAACTCCGGTGCGACCCATGATGTTTATGAAAAATCTGCCTGCCTGTTTCCGCCTCCGTCGCGGCCTCGCTCTGCTCGTCGCGCTCGCGTGCGCCGCTCCCGTCCTTCGCGCGGCGGCTGGCTCGCTTTTCTTCAGTGGCACCAACCAATACGTCGAGGTGCCGAACTTCCAGAACGTCGGCGTGAGCAATGAAGTCACCGTCGAGTTCTGGGCGAATACGGCCACGACCCGCGCGCAGGCCGCCTTCGTGCTCAACCCGGACAACCCGGCGAACCGTTTTCTGGCGGGACTCAATTAAAATGATGGGAACACCTATTGGGACTTTGGCGACATCGGCAGTGGCGGACACCGGGCCGTCGCCAGTCCGTCCGGCTTCCTCGGCAACTGGACGCATTACGCCCTCGTCGCCAAAAGTGCATGACAGGCACTCAGCCGGAACAATGCCGTAGAAACCCGACTGAGTCTCGCGAAGGGCGCGAAGAAAGCGAAGGAAGAAGCGGCTGAACCGGCGGAATCTGGATCATGGATCAGTGGGTGTCTGGTCCCGGAATTTTCCCCTCGCTCTTTCGTCTCCTTCGCGCGACATCCTCTTCTCCAACTGCATCGTTCCGGCTCAGAGCCGGTCGGAAAAATAGGTGGAACGGGCTTCCAACCAATAGTGTTCGGCATGGCGGTGACAGCGCGGGCGCGGCCCGTCCGGCTCGTCCGACTTCAGGACGCCGCCCGACTCCGGTCAGGTTTTTTCGCGCCGCCCTTCAAGGCCGCGACCGTGGCGGCCGCCAGATCTTCGGCCGTGGCCCAGCCCAGCAGGTAAAAGCGCAGCCGTTCCATCAGCCGTTTATCGGGGCGGCGGCCCAGCATGAGATGCAGCATCAGTCCGGCGATGAGGGCCGGATAGAGTTGCATGGTCACGCCGCGCTCGCTCTCGGCCAGCCAGTGCCGGCAGCCCAGCACGCACTTGAGCCAGCGGAAAAATCCCTCCACCGGCCAGCGCCGCCGATACATGGCCCCCACTTCCGCCGCGCTCAGTTCCTCGGGCGGCAGGTTCGTCACCAGCCGGAGCGTCCCGGCGGTGGGGCTTTGGATCGTGACCACCCGCAGACGCGCGGTGCGCGCGCTGGCCCGTGGCCCAGGCGGCGTGGAGCGGGAAATTATCCAGGTGCGGCTGGAGACAGGCGCGGAAATCGGCCAGGAGCTTCCAGTGCTGGAGATTCTTTTCGGTAAAAGCCGGGGCGACTTGGGCCACGCCCAGAGGAAAACAGAAGGCACCTCATCGTATCAGTGACAACCGGGTGACAACGAGATCGCGGACAGGTGACACGCCCGCCCGCCCGACGATGCCGAACACTATTGGCTGCCAGCCTGTGCCGTCGGGCCACTGGCCCGACGGAACGGGAGGGAGTGTCCGTTAATGAACCAAGCCCGCCTGGCAACCGAAGGCCTCACCCTTCCGCCGGGCTGATAGCCCGGCGGCACGGCAGGTTGCCTGTGCTACCCAATGCAGGTTTGCAGACAGGCTCGGAGCGAACACGGTGGCGGGTCTTTCGCGCGGCTTTCGCCTCGCAGGTTTCCCGAGGACGAAGCCTGCCGCTTTTACTTGCCTGTGGAACCGAGCTGTTCACCGACGTTTCCTTATCGCGGCGTGTCTTTTGAAAATTCTTTGAACGAAAGGAGATCGCCCCGGTCGAAGAATGCGTAGGGTTTGTTTGGATTGGTTGACACGGATGGGTAGTTGAAAGCAGTTGAGCGGCGTGTGGTTTTGGGTTTCCACAGCGCCGCTCTTTATTTATGGTTGGCCTTCGGGCCGCGCGGGCGCTGCAATCGTTTGAAGACCTTGATAAACCATTTCACCCCAGTCCTGTTGCTGATCCGCACGCTTGGTTTCGTCACCACCTTGTCGCTATGGCTGGCCACGTCGCAGCCGGTGTGCGCCGCCGAGCCTCTTCCCGCCTCCTCCAATCTCCTCCAGCGCGTGGTCGAACGGGCGCAATTTGTGGCACGCGGGGGACAAACGAACTATTACGCCTACGAAAAACATTCCGTGACGGAGGAGTTCGACGACAGGGACCAGGTCATTAAATCCGCCGAGAAACATTATCAGGTGAAGCTCATTGGCGGCATACCTTTCACGCGACTGGTCAAGGTGCAGGGGCGCAAATTGACGGCGAAGGAACTGGAGAAGCAAAACGAACGCGAGGCGGCCTTTCGTCAGCGGGTCACGCGCGTTGATTTGCAAAAGAAGGCCAAGAGGAAAGAGGGTTTGGCCACGTTTGAACTGGTGGACCGGTTTGATTTCCAAGTGACCAAGCGGGAAATTATTGAGGGACGGGCCACGTTCGTCGTCACCTTCGCGGCCCGGCCCGGTGCGCCGGAAAAGTCGATGGAGGACAAGGTGTTTCAGCAGGTGTCCGGCACGGTCTGGGTGGATGAGGAGGAGGCGGAGATGACGAAACTGGATGCCAGCGTGCGGGGGCCAGTTTCGCTGGGGCTATTTGGCGCGGTCGGCTCGCTGAATAAATTCCAAGCCACCATCGAACGCCACCGGATGCCGGACGGCGTGTGGGTGAATCGCAAGAGCACATTCTGGATCGCGGTGCGGAAATTTCTGAGCACGACGCGATCAAAAACCACAGAAGAGGCGAGCGGGTTTCGGAAAGAATAGGCGCGAGGCGGGACAGTTTCAGCCATCCTGAAAAAAGAGAAAGGCCGGACAACAGGTCCGGCCTTTTCACACACATGCTGCTCGGAGAACAAATCACGGGCAGCAACAACGAGGTGAATTTATCTTGGACCCGCATCCCTGCCAGTCACCAGTTGTGGGGACATCGGGCGAATGATGAGAGTAAGAACGTGGTCAGGTCTGTCTTGCATCTTGCTCCGATGGTCCCGGTACTGAGGCGGAGGTGGCGGTGAATGCCCGTTGCCGGTTCGAGCCAAAAACTTAAGAAAATCTTTTGACAAGAGATTTGCCTTTCCATAATTTCCGCCCTCATTCGTTTGGCCGTGAACAAATAAACAACTCGTCAACCCTGAATTTTTCCGAAGGAAAAGTATGGGTGGGGGCTTTTTGTCGTTTGGCGGGACCAAGGCGGTAGGAGAAAGCACTTTGAACAATTTTGGGTGATGAGGTGTCTCAACGCCCCAACTCTTAAGAAGATTTGGAAATTTTACTCCGCCGCAGTGAGGCGGAACTCAGTCAGGTCGGTGAAAGTGGCAAGTTGTTCCGCAATGGCGGGGACTTGCCTTGTGTTGTTTGGTGAAATACGGCGGTCGTTTGTGCGACCGCCACTGAAAAAGGTTAATCATGGCATCGCGCGCTAACGAGAGAATCAACTTCGGCAAAATTAAGGAACCGATCGCCCCTCCCAACCTGATCGAACTGCAGACAAACTCCTACAAGGAGTTCCTCCAGATCGAAGCCTCGCCCCACAAGCGCAAGAACATGGGCTTGCAGGCCGTCTTCACCGAGGTCTTTCCCATCGAGAGCTACGACGGCAAGTGTGTTCTGGATTTTGACAGCTACGAAATCGGCGACCCGAAGATCGACTGGCTGGAATGTTTGCGCGAGGGCATCACCTACGGCGCACCGCTCTACGTCACTTTCAAACTCAAGGAAGAAAAAGGCGCGAAGGAAGAAAAAGTTTTCATGGGCGAACTGCCGCTCATGACCCCGCAGGGCACGTTTGTCATCAATGGCGCGGAACGCGTCATCGTCAGCCAGTTGCATCGTTCACCTGGTCTCGCTTTCGAGGCTTCACAACATGCCAACGGCAAGATGCTGCACAGCTTTCGCATCATTCCGGATCGCGGCTCGTGGTATGAAGCCCAGTTCGACACGGGCGACATGCTCTATGTCTATCTCGACCGTAAAAAACGCCGCCGGAAATTCCTGACCACGACTTTCTTCCGCGCGCTGGGTTATGGCTCGGATGCGGACATCCTCAAGTTGTTCTATGACATCGAGGAACTCTCGGTGAAGGAAGCGGAGAAGTTGGAAGACATCGGCAACAAGGTGCTCATCGAAGACGCGGTGGACGAGGATAAGGGTGTGGTTGTCGCCCGTGGTTTCGAGCCGCTCTCCAAGGCGGTGGTGAAGCAGATTGCCGAACTCGGCGTGACCAAAATCCGCGTCGTCGATATAACCGTGGACGACGGCATCATCATCAAGGGGATGAAGAAGGATCCCACCAAGAACGAAGAAGAGGCGCTCAAGGATATTTACCGCCGCCTCCGCCCTGGGGATCCCCCGACGGCGGCCAACGCCCGCGCGCTCATCAAGCGATTGTTCTTCGATCCGAAGCGCTATGATTTGGGACGCGTTGGTCGTTACAAGATCAACCAGAAGCTCGGGCTGAAGGATGGCGGCGATTCCCGCATCCTGACCAAGGAAGATTTGGTCGCGGCCACGAAGTATTTGCTCCGTCTGAAAAAGGGCGAAGGTTCACTGGACGACATCGATCACTTGGGCAGCCGCCGTGTTCGGACCGTCGGTGAATTGCTGGCCAACCAGTGCCGCGTCGGTCTGGCGCGCACCGAGCGTCTGGTGAAAGAGCGCATGACGCTCTTTGATCAAAGCCTTGAAACGATGACGCCGCAGAAGCTCATCAATCCCAAGGCGCTCTCGGCCGTCATTCGCGACTTCTTCGGACGTTCGCAGTTGAGCCAGTTCATGGACCAGATCAACCCCCTCGCAGAGCTGACGCACAAGCGTCGTCTCTCGGCCCTCGGGCCGGGCGGTCTCTCGCGTGATCGCGCTGGTTTTGAAGTCCGCGACGTGCATCCCTCGCACTACGGCCGCATCTGCCCGGTGGAAACGCCCGAAGGCCCGAACATCGGTCTTATTGCCTCGCTGGCGACCTTTGCCCGCGTCAACGATTTCGGCTTCCTCGAGACGCCCTATCGTCGCGTCGAGAAGGGCCGCATCACAGGTCATCTCGATTATCTCACGGCGGACCGTGAAGAGACTTATGTCGTCGCCCAGGCCAACGCACCCTTCGATGACAAAGGTCACTTCCTGACCAAGACGGTGACGTGCCGGGCTAAGAATGACTTCATCGACGTGGAGCCGGAGAAGGTCGATTACATGGACGTGTCACCGAAGCAGTTGGTGTCCGTCGCGGCTTCGCTCATTCCGTTTCTTGAACACGACGACGCGAACCGCGCGTTGATGGGTTCCAACATGCAGCGCCAAGCCGTGCCGCTCCTCGTGACCGAGGCGCCGCTGGTGGCGACGGGATTGGAAGAACGCGTGGCCCGCGATTCGCGCGCCGTGCTCGTTACGGAAGAGGCTGGCAAGGTCGCCTCCGTCACGGGTAATCAGATCATCGTGACTCAGGACGGCAAACTTCCTGAAGGCAAGAAGCGCCTCAAACATGATCCGGCTAATGGCGTCGCCATTTATCCGGTGCGCAAGTTCATGCGCTCGAACGCCGCCACCTGCATCAACCAGAAGATTCTGGTCCAGAAGGGTGACAGCGTGAAGAAGGGCCAGGTCATCGCCGACGGTCCCTGCACCCAGGGCGGCGAACTCGCCCTCGGCCGCAACGTGCTCGTCGCGTTCATGCCTTGGAACGGTTACAACTTCGAGGACGCCATCCTCATCAGCGAGAGGATTGTGAAGGAAGACATCTTCACCTCGATCCACATCGACGAATTTGAAGTCGGGGCCCGCGACACCAAGCTGGGCCCGGAAGAAATCACCCGCGACATCCCGAACCTGGGCGAAGAAGCGCTCAAGAATCTCGGGCCGGACGGCGTGATCCGCGTCGGCGCGGAAGTGAAGCCGGGCGACATCCTCGTCGGCAAGATCACCCCGAAGTCGGAAACGGAACTCGCACCGGAAGAGCGTTTGCTCCGCGCCATCTTCGGTGAGAAGGCCGCCGATGTGAAAGACACTTCGCTCAAGGTTCCCTCGGGCACCTACGGCATCGTCATGGACGTGAAGGTCTCCTCTAAGAAGGATTCCGAGAAGAAAGAATTCATCGTGCCGTCCGAAGGCAAGAAGGTGGCCAAGCAGTTGCAGGATGATTACAAGCAGAAGATCGAGGAACTGCGCGAGCAGTTGACCGAGGCGCTGTCCAACATCCTCTTGGGCGAGAAGATCCCGCTCGATGTCGTGAACAGCGAGACGGGGGAGATCATCATCCCGGCCAACCGCAAGATCACCAAGACCCTGTTGCGCAAACTGGCGACGGTCTATGATCGCATCGAGATCGATCCGTCCCCGATTCGCAACAAGATCAACGAGATCATTGGCACCTTCAAAAAGAAGTTTGAAGAACTCCAGTCCCATCAAACTCAGGAGATGGAACGGGTCGAAGCCGGTGACGAAGTCGATGCCGGCATCGTCAAGCAGGTCAAGGTCTACATCGCCTCCAAGCGCAAGCTCTCGGTGGGCGACAAGATGGCCGGACGCCACGGCAACAAGGGTGTGGTGGCCAAGATCGTGGCCGAGGAAGACATGCCATTCCTCGACGACGGAACGCCCGTGGAAATCGTTTTGAATCCGCTGGGCGTGCCCTCGCGCATGAATGTCGGTCAGGTGTTGGAAACACACTTGGGCTGGGCGGCCAAACTGCTCGGCATCAAGTTCGCCACCCCCGTCTTCGACGGCATCAAGGAAAAGGAAATCCGCGGCTACCTCAAGGAGGCCAAGCTGCCGGAACACGCCAAGACCAAGCTGACCGACGGACGCACCGGCGAGCAGTTCGATCAGGAAGTGGTCGTGGGCTACATCTACATGATGAAGTTGGGTCACTTGGTCGCGGATAAGATTCATGCCCGCGCGGTCGGGCCGTATTCGCTCGTCACCCAGCAACCGCTGGGCGGCAAGGCGCAGTATGGCGGCCAGCGCTTCGGCGAAATGGAAGTGTGGGCGATGGAAGCCTACGGCGCGGCCTACACGTTGCAGGAACTCCTGACCGTGAAATCCGACGACGTGCAGGGCCGCACCCGCATCTACGAGAGCATCGTCAAGGGCGACAACTCGCTCGAAGCCGGCATCCCGGAATCGTTCAACGTGCTCGTGAAGGAAATGCAGTCGCTCGGCATGGATGTGAAGGTCGGCTATGCCAACCAGATCGACCAACCGGCGGATGCCAGCGCCCTCGCCAACCTCGGATAACCAAAGTCAACCAACTCAAAACTGAAATATGATTAGCACGAAGGAACAGACACGGGAGTTGCTGGGGCTGGACAAGGTGAATCAAGTCGAGCACGTCGCCATCTCGGTGGCGTCGCCCGAATCGATTCGCTCCTGGTCCAAGGGCGAGGTCAAGAATCCTGAAACGATCAATTACCGCACGTTCAAGCCTGAAAAAGGCGGCTTGTTCTGCGAGCGCATCTTCGGTCCGGTCAAGGACTGGGAGTGTTCCTGCGGCAAATACAAGCGCATCAAGCATCGGGGCGTCGTCTGCGACCGTTGCGGTGTGGAAGTGACACTGGCCCGGGTGCGCCGCGAGCGCATGGGTCACATCGAACTGGCCGTGCCCGTCTCGCACATCTGGTTTTTCAAGTGCATGCCTTCGCGTCTCGGCCTCGTGCTGGATGTGACCGCGCGCAATTTGGAGCGGGTTATTTATTACGAGGACTACCTCGTGATTGAGCCTCGCTCGACGCCGCTGAAGGTGCATCAGCTCCTGAGCGAGAACGAATACCGCGAAGCCCGCGAGACCTACGGGGCCGAAGCCTTCGTCGCCAAGATGGGCGCGGAAGGCGTGCGCGACGCCCTCGCCCAAGTCGATCTGCCCAAGCAGGTCGCCCTGCTCGAAATCGGAATGACGGAGACTAAGAGCAAACAGATCCGCAAGAAGATCGCCAAGCGGATCAAGCTGCTCTCTGCCTTCCACACCTCGAAGACCCGGCCGGACTGGATGATTCTCACGGTGCTTCCGGTCATTCCGCCGGACCTGCGCCCGCTCGTGCCGCTGGAAGGCGGACGTTTCGCGACGTCCGACTTGAACGATCTGTACCGCCGCGTCATCAACCGCAACAACCGGTTGAAGAACCTGCTCCAGCTCAAGACGCCGGAAGTCATCATTCGCAACGAGAAGCGCATGTTGCAGGAAGCCGTTGATGCCCTCTTCGACAACGGTCGTCATGGGCGTGCCGTCACCGGCGCGGGCAACCGCGCGCTGAAATCCTTGAGCGACATGCTCAAGGGCAAGAGCGGCCGTTTCCGTCAGAACTTGCTCGGCAAGCGCGTCGATTACTCGGGCCGTTCCGTCATCGTCATCGGACCGGAACTCAAGCTGCACCAGTGCGGTCTGCCCAAGAAAATGGCGCTCGTGCTCTTCGAGCCGTTCATCATTCGCCGGCTCAAGGAACTGGGTTACGTGCATACCGTGCGTTCGGCCAAGAAGATGATTGAGCGTCAGTCGCCCGAGGTTTGGGACATCCTGGAAGAAGTGACCAAGGGTCATCCGGTCATGCTCAACCGCGCGCCCACCCTGCATCGTCTGTCCATTCAGGCGTTCGAGCCGGTGTTGATTGAAGGCGAAGCGATTCGCATTCATCCGCTCGTTTGCACCGCTTACAACGCGGACTTCGACGGCGATCAAATGGCCGTCCACGTTCCCCTCTCAGTCGAGGCTCAGTTGGAAACGCGCCTCCTCATGATGGCGACGAACAACATCTTCTCGCCTTCCAGCGGCAAGCCGATCATGACGCCGACGCAGGACATCACGCTCGGTTGTTATTACCTCACCGCCGAGCCGCGCGCCCAGCGGAAGGACGGCCAGCACATCCCGCTCTTCGGCTCCAAGGACGAAGCCATCTTCGCCTACAGCGACGGCGCATTGAAGACGCACGACCGCGTTCGTTTCAAGAATCCCGACTTCGGCAAGAAGACGGTCTATGGCAATGCCGATCTCAAAGTCATCGAGACCACGATTGGCCGCATCATCTTCAGCGAAATCTGGCCCGAAGAATTGGGCTTCTATAACAAGGTCGCGGGCAAGGCCCAGCTCGGTGATCTGATCTGGCGCTGCTACAAGGTCTGCGGGCATGAACGCACCGTTGTCACCCTGGATAAGCTCAAGGAAGCCGGCTTCCGCGAGGCGACCCGCTCCGGCACCTCCATTGGTATTGATGACATGATCATCCCGAAGGAAAAAGGCCAGGAGATTGAAGCCGCGCAGAAGCAAATCGGCGAGGTGGAGAAGCAGTATCGCAAGGGTGTCATCACTCCGGGCGAGCGCTATAACAAGATCATCGACATCTGGACCCATTGCACCGACCAGATTTCCGGCGTCATGCTCAAGACCTTCGATGCCAACCAGGGCAAGAAGGAATACAACCCCATCAGCCTGATGGTGGACTCCGGCGCGCGCGGCAACAAACAGCAGGTGCGTCAGCTCGCCGGTTTGCGCGGCCTCATGGCCAAGCCCAGTGGCGACATCATCGAGAAGCCCATTCTCTCGAACTTCCGCGAAGGTCTCACCGTCCTCGAATACTTCATCTCCACGCATGGTGCGCGCAAAGGTCTGGCTGACACTGCGCTCAAGACCGCCGACTCCGGCTACATGACGCGCAAGCTCGTCGATGTGTCGCAGGACGTGATCATCCGCATGGAAGATTGCGGCACCAGCAACGGAATCTGGGTCAGCGCCATCTTTGAAGGCGAGGACGAGGTGGTGAAGATCAGTGAACGTCTCGTGGGCCGTTTCTCCTGCGATGACATTGTTGACCCGCGCAGCCCCAAGACCAAGATCGTCCTCGCCAACCACGAGATCGACGAGGTCAAGGGCAAGGAAATCGATTTGGCGGGCGTGGAGAAGGTCAAGATTCGCTCCGTGCTCACCTGCGAAAGCAAGTACGGCATCTGCCGCAACTGCTACGGCCGCAACCTCGCGACCGGCCTGGTCGTGAAGATGGGCGAAGCGGTCGGCATCATCGCCGCGCAGTCCATCGGCGAACCCGGCACGCAGCTCACCATGCGCACCTTCCACATCGGTGGCACGGCGGCCTCGGTGTTTAAGCAGCCGCAGATCAAGACCAAGGTGGACGGCAAGCTGCGCTACAACGAACTCCGCATCGTGGAACTCGAGGACGGCAACAACATCGTCCTGAACAAGAACGGCACCATTTCCGTCCTCGGTGACGAGGGTCGTGAACTTGAAACTCACACCATCGTCATCGGCTCCGTCATCTCCGTGAAAGACGGTGGACGGGTCAAGAAGGGCGAGACCTTCGTGCAGTGGGATCCTTACAATGTCCCCATTCTCTCGGAGAAGGCGGGCAAGGTGAAGTTCCACGACATCATCGAGGGCGTGACCATGAAGCAGGAAATGGATCCGACCACGCAGCAGGAAGCCATGGTCATCATCGACCACAAGGAAGATTTGCATCCGCAGATCGTCATCGTGAACGACAAGGGCGAGGCCGCCGCCAACTATCCGATTCCCTCCGGCGCGCACATCGTGCTTAACGAAGGCGACAAGATTGTGGCCGGAACGCTCATGGCGAAAACGCCGCGCAAGACCTCCAAGACGAAGGACATCACCGGCGGTCTGCCGCGTGTGGCCGAGTTGTTCGAGGCGCGTCGTCCGAAAGATGCTTCCGAGATCGCCCGCATCGACGGCATGGTGGACTTTGGCGCGAGTGTTCGCGGCAAGCGCTGCATCGTCGTTAAGGATGTGACCACCGGCACGGAAGAGGAACACCTCATCCCGATCGGCAAGCACGTCATCGTCTTCAAGGGCGACTTCGTCCGCAAAGGCCAGCAGATGACCGAAGGGCCGATGGACCCGCATGAGATTCTGGACGTCCTTGGGCCGCATGAGTTGCAGCAGCATTTGGTCAGCGAGGTGCAGGAAGTCTATCGTCTCCAGGGCGTGACCATTAACGACAAGCACATCGAGATCATCGTGCGCCAGATGTTGCGCAAGATTCGCATCACCGAACCCGGCGACACGCAGTTCCTGTGGGGCGAACAGATCGACAAGATCGAGTTCGACAACGAGAACGCGGCCGTCGAGAAGAAGGGTGGCAAGCCCGCCGAAGCGCAGCCCGTGCTGCTCGGCATCACCAAGGCGTCTCTCGAAACCGAGTCGTTCCTCAGCGCGGCGTCCTTCCAGGACACCACGCGGGTGCTCACCGAGGCGGCCACGATGTCCAAGGTGGACTATCTGCGCGGCTTCAAGGAGAACGTGATCATGGGCCACATCATCCCGGCCGGCACCGGCTTCGACATGCACCGCAAGGTGACGATCAAGGCCCTCGTCGAACTGGAAGAGGAAGCTCCGCCGATGGACCTGACCGCGTCGGAACCGGAACCGCTGGTCGGCTAATCCGTTGATTGTTTTACACAAGGGCGGCGCGAGAAATCGCGCCGCCTTTTTTTTGTTTGATGTGGAAGGGACTGGCCTTGAATCGCGCTGCGCCTCCGGCCGTCAAGTTCTCTCATCATGCAACGCGCGTTCTCCCTTCTACTGCTGGCGGTGCTCTGTTCCACCGGCCCCGCCGCGACCAACGAACTGCGCCCGTGGCGGGACTATCGGACCATCATGTGGGTCGGTGAATCGGCCTACAAAAAGCCGGAGAAGGTCGCGCTCTTTTTCGAGCGACTGCGCGAGATGGGCGTGAACACGGCGATGGTGCATGGCGACGGCAATCTTCAACCGTTGCTTGATAACAAATTTCCCTACTACGTCGAGAACATGGTCAACCGTGGACTGTGCCTCAAGTTCAGCTCGAACGTGCGCGACTGGAACAAGTTTGTGACCGACTGGGCTAAGGGGGGACGGCCTGAGGCGTCCCTGGTGCGGGATTACTCCTTCGATGACCCGCAATGGCGCGGCTGGGCGCGCAAGGAAATGCAGTCGTTGGTGCGCAAGAACATGGGCCACGGTCCGCTCGCCTACGACATCCGCGACGAACTCTCGACCACCATCTCGGCGAATCCGTTCGACTACGATTTCAGCCCGCTCGCGCTGGCGGGTTTTCGGCTGTGGCTCAAGGAGCAGTATCACGAGCTGGCAGCCTTGAACGCCGAATGGGAGACCCAGTTCAAGTCGTGGGACGAGGTGAAGCCCTTCACCACGGATCAAATCAAGAACCGCATGGCCAGTGGACTCGCGCGGCCGCGCGGCAACCCCGACTGGCAGGCGGTGCAGCAAATTAAATTTGATCCCGCGAGCGCGCGTCGGAATCCGACGCGCTGGAATTTTTCCCCGTGGTGCGACTTCCGCACTTACATGGATCTCTCGCTGGCGCGCACGCTGGGTGATTTGCGTGACGCGGCGCACGAGTTGGACCCGAAGACGCCGGTGGGCATCGAGGGCCTGCAAATGCCCAGTGCGTTTGGGGGATATGATTTGTCGCGGCTTGCCCAGGTGCTCGACTGGGCCGAGCCCTACGACATTGGCAACGCGCGGGAAATTCTCGGCTCTTTCATGCCGGGGCGGCCGATGATGACGACGGTCTTCGAGAAGGATACGAACTACGTGCGCCGCCGGCTCTGGCATTTGCTACTGGAGGGCGACCGGGGCTGCGTCGTGTGGTGGAGCGAGGACTGCATCGACTGGAACAGCGCGGACTACGCGCTCACGGCCAAGGCCCAAGCGCTCGCTCCGGTGATGCGCGAAATGCAGTCGCCGCTCGCGGAACTTTTCCTGCGCGCCGAGCCGGAGCGTGATCCGATTTTCCTCCTCTACTCGCAGCCCAGCATCCAGGTGGACTGGCTGTTGGAATCCACCGTGGACGGCTCGACCTGGCTGCGGCGGTTCTCCAGTTACGAGGCGGAGCACAACCGCATGGCGCAGCGGCGCAACGGCTGGTTGAAGTTGTTCCAAGACCTTGGCTACACGCCCGAGTTCGTGCCGGCGGAAAAATTCTCGTTCACTTTCACACCCAAGGCATCGCGCTGTGCGCTCGTGCTGTCCGATGCGCGAGCCTTGTCTTATCCGCAGGCGCACGCCGCCGCCATGATGCTCGACTGCCCGCCCGGTGCGGCCACCACCCTGTTCACAGACACGGCAAGCGGCGTGTTCAACGATCATGGCCGCCTCCTGACCAACGATACTCTGCTCACGCATTATTCGAGCAATGGGGTCGTGACCGCCAGCCGGCGGCAGCCCGCCACCGGCCCGCAACCCTCGCCCATCGTCAGCATTGCCAAGGCCGGCGACCTCGCGACGTTTGCGCGGACCCGGACCACGGAGCGTGGAAGCGACTGGTATTCTTGGATCGAAAAGCAACTCGACGTGCCGCGGGCCGTCACCCTTCCAGCCGAGACACACACTCGCATTCACCGCTACAAACTCGGCTCCGCCCGGCTTCTCGCCTTCGAGCGCAACATTGATTACCACATGAGCGAGGACTTGAAGCAGACGGGCGGCAACGAGGCGCTGGAGAAATCTGTGAACCTCTCCGCCGCACTGGATCAGCCCGCGCACATCTACGATTTGCGCAGCGGGAAATACCTCGGTCGCACGGACAAGATCAGTTTCACCCTCGACCCCTGGCAGCCTTCCCTCTTCGCGCTGCTCCCGAACAAGCTCATTCGTCCCGATGTGGTGGAGGCCTTGCGCACGCCTTGATTCGATACTCCGTGGATCAGCCGGCCGCCGGCCGCTCTCATTTCCCGCCCAGCCACTCCACCGCGTTGGCGATGATCCGCAGCGGGATGGGCTGCGTGTAGATGGGATACGTCTCGTGGCCGGGGCGGAAATAAAACACCTTTCCCTTGCCCAGCTTCCACACGCAGCCGCTGCGAAAGTGTTCCCCCTTGTCCCACTTTTCCTCGAAGATCACTTCGTCCGGCGTCGGGACGTGAAACGGCTCGCCATACATCTCCGTCTGCGGGATGTCGAAGGTCGCGGGCACGCCTTGGGCAATGGGATGCTTCGGCTTCAGCGTGGTGACGCGGCTGGGTGCGCCGTCCGCGCGGTAGGTGGGGAACACGCAGCTCGGCAGCGTGACCAGCGCCACCTGGGCGCCGTCGGCGCTGTTCGTCCACTCCGTGCGCGGGGTGAGCAGCGCGTCGGCCTTTGGCACTTTGAAACGCTCCGGCGTGCTGAACACGATCGAGTGGCGCGTCCCGATGGCCTTGCGTGCGTCCAGCCGCGCCCGCTCGCGCATCGCTTCCACGAACGGCTCTGACCAGTGCGCCGAGTGCAGGGCGATGAGCGAGAGCCGCCCGTCCTTGATGCGCTGCACGATCTCCTTCGCCTGGTCGTTGGAAATCTCCGTGTGCTTCTGGTGGCCCCACCACACCAGCACATCGCAGTTATCGAGCACCTCGGCGGCGATTCCCTTTTGCGGATCATTAATGCTGACCGATTTCACGACCAGGCCGGGCACCGTCCTCAAGTGCGCGGCGATCTGGTTGCCGAGGAAATTGGTGTAAGCCGGCTTCTGCGCGGCCTGCTGTTCGTCCCAGACGACCACGCGAATGTCTTTGGCGAACAGCGGCAGGGCCGCGCACCAGAGGGCCAGCCAGGGGAATAATTGTTTCATGGCTGGGATGATTGCCGCGTCCAGCGCTTTGGCAATTGGGAAATGAATGATGACTGGGAGTCCGGAGCACCCGGCCCGGTTCTGTCATCCGGCGCGAACCACATCAGGCGGCCTGCGGTCATTCACGGTGGAATCTTCAGATGCGCCTCGTTGCACCAAGCAACGCCATGAATTGCTGGTTATTCACCGACGAACTGACTTAGCCGCCTTGCCGCTGATTGCGCATTTTACTCACACGGCACTCGGCTCGTTCCGTTCGACGCAAGAAACGGAGACCTTAATCTCATCATCAAAGGCGTTAATTTTTTATGAGCGCCCCGACACATTGTTCTTGGCAACTTTTTTTCACCCGTACCAAGTTGCCGCACTTTGGAAGTGTCCCGCTTCGGCGGGACAATGTTGCAGTCCAGCGTCAGAGAACCCGGTTCAAGTCCGGGACGGTTACGCCACTGTCAGGGGATGCAAGCTCCAAGCCGGTTGCGTTCACGCGGGCCGTTCCAGCCGCTGGTTCGCAAGAACCGGGAAGACCGGAGTGAGGTTAGGCCCCCCACAAGCACGCAGCCCCAGAGTAGCCCGGTCGCGCTGCTGTAGCAGACGGTCAGATAGGCGGGCAGCGAGAGCTTCGCGCGCAGAATGCGGCCGCTCAGCAGATACATCGCGAGCGCGAGGCTGCCGGCCAGCGCCAGTCCGTCGTCGAGCAACGTCCGTGTGCCGCCCGCGAAATCGCCCAGTCCGATCACGACCCCGCCCGCTACGCTGGCGGTGATGCCCAGCCCTGCGCGGGGGGAGACATGATCGCGCGTCAACCACGGCGTCATGAGTGCGACCCAGACCGGCGTGATGTTGACCAGCACCGTGCTGCTGGCCACGGAAGTGAATTGGAGCGAGGAAATCCAAGTGGCGAAACGCAGGGCGATAAAGAAGCCCGCGAGCACGCCGAGGCCGAGTTCGCGCCGGGATAATCGGCGCAATTCTCCCCGCGCCTTCCACCGCGCGTGGGGCAGCAGGAGCAGCGTGGCGAAGGTCAACCGCCACGCCGCCGTGACCAGGGACGGCACCTCCGAGAGGCGCACGAAGATTGCCCCGCTCGAAACTGCCAGCATGCCCACGAAGAGGACGAGCGCGGGATTGAAGCGCGGGCAGGCGGCGGATAATGTCATGTCGTGGCGATGTTTTGCCGGAAGCCACGGGAGACTTCTTCCGCTGCGCCGAAAACTGTTACAACCATGTGCGGCACCACAGCGTGGTCGGCTCCAGGACACCAGTGGACTTTGAACTTCAACTCCACTGAACAAAATCCATGCGCCCCGCTTCTCCAAAGTGTCCATCAAACCGGGAGAAGCCCCGTGGCTGCCCAGCCGTGAAACCTGCGCGACCCGCCGCCTGTTTGCCGCCACTCCTTCCGGCTGGTGGACTGCGCTCCGGCCACCCTAAATTCAGCGCAAAGAAAAGGAACCGAGCGCGGCTCTGACCCCGGCGACCAGCGCGGCGACGCGGACGGGGAGTGGGAAATCGGAGGGTGACTCCAAGGTGTAGCTAAGGCGGGTCTTGCGCTGGATGAGGTAGAACGCCTCGGGCCATTCGGGACGCAAGGCGGGATCGAGGTGCGGACGAATGATGCCTTCGCTCGCCTCGCGTCCGTCGATCAGGGGGCTGGGGTCGATGGGACAAACTTCGCGCACCGCCGCGATCATCGGCTCGGCAAGCGACGGTTGTTGGTCGGGATTTAATTCATAAACGTAGAAGCCATGCGCCTCCCAGTCCTCGTGCAGGCAGAGCGTGAGATCGAAATGGGGCTGCTGATCGAGCCAGGCAACGTGGGCGCGGACTTCGGCGGAGCGCGGTTCGCGGTAGTCGCGGTTTAAGTCGAGTCCGGCGGACGACTCGCGCTGGTTGATCGGGAAGCCGGTGGGGTTGAGACAGGGGCAGAGCCAGAGATCCGCGTCGGCGGGCCAGAGGTTCGCGCGGAGAAGTTCCAGCACCGCGAGCGGCCCGGCCGGTTCGTCGCCGTGAATGCCGGCGGAGAGGTAGATGCGCCGGGCCGGCGCGGCCAACTGGAGATTCGATGGACGGTGATACACGGGGAGTTCCACACCCGGCGCCGCGAGCAGCGTGTCGCTGCGCCACCCGTGCTGCCGGGCCGAGGCGCTGAGTTCGCGCTGCACGGCCGCGAGGTCGATGGGGTCGCCGAGATAGCGATGGAGATTTTTGCCGAGCCGTTGGGCGTTGCCTTGCATCGGGCGAAACGGTAGCGGGTGCGGCGGTGCGCGCAAGGTTGGCGGCTTCCCGGCGAAAATCTTTTCGCCCGCCGTTTTCCCGATGTCGGGGCGGGAACAAAAGGGGACGGCTGCGAGTTCAAAAGGGGACAGGT
>JAYVWQ010000137.1:0-3839 GCA_043785945.1 Akkermansia sp. | reverse complement strand
CACTGGCTCGGGGCCGGACGCGGCTGGCGGCGGGATGTTTTAATCATCCTGCTTTCGACCGTCGCTTTCGTCGTGCTCTTCTCGGTCACGCAGTGGTGGTTCTCCCAATTCCTCCTTAGCCCGCGCGGACAAAACTGGTTCTTCGCCGCTGACCGGCACTGGGGCTACACCGAGTCGCTCGGCGAGAAGCGGCAACAATTTTGGGATGCCTTCAAGCCGGCCGTGAATTCACCGGCCACTTTGCGCCTCATCGGTCTCACCACCTTGCTGGCCGCCGCCGCCTCCACCGTCGGACTCCTGCTCGGCAACTGGATGGCGAAGGTGCGGCGATGAACGAGCGCGGAGTGCGGAGTGCGGAGTGCGGAACAATGCGCCCCGCGTGGCTGCGTTTTGCTCTCGCACTCATCACGCTCTGCCCCCTCCTCGCCGCCGCGCACATCGGTGATCCCAATGTCTTCTTCGAGGGCCAGGCGGGACCGTATCCCGTGCGCGTGGTCATCCGTCCGCCCGGCGTCATTCCGGGGCTGGCGGAAATTTCCGTGCGGGTGGAAACCAACGGCATCCAGCGCGTGACCGCTCTTCCCATGCGATGGAACACCGGCCGCGCCGGTGCGCCGCCCGCCGATGTGGCGCAGCCCGTGCGCGGAGAATCCAATCTCTACAGCGCGGAACTGTGGTTCATGAAAAGCGGCGCGGAGAGCGTGGAAATCACCGTGACCGGCGCAGCGGGCGCAGGCCACGTCATCGTGCCCGTGAACGCCGTGGCCACGCGCGTCCTCGGACTGTCCCGTTCGCTCGGGGCCGTGCTCGCAGGGTTGGGCCTTTTGCTCGTGGCCCTCGCCGTCAGCATTGTGGGCGCGGCCGTGCGCGAGAGCGTGCTGCCCGGCGGTGAAACGCCCGGCAGAAAACGCCGCTGGCTGGCTCGCGGCCTGACCATCGGCGCAGCGGCGGCCGTCGGCGGGCTGCTCTGGTTCGGAAAAAACTGGTGGGCCAGCGAGGCGAGCGACTACCGGAACAACCGGCTTTATCAGCCCGTGGAAGTGGCGGCTCAAATACGCGTCGAGAATGGCCGGCGCATCCTGACCATCGATCGCGCGCCCAAAGGGCTGCGCAACAACGGCCCGCTCGTGCCCGAGCACGGCAAGCTGATGCACCTGTTCCTCATCCGCGAACCGCAGATGGACGCCTTCGCGCATCTGCATCCGCTCCGGATCAATTGGAAGACGTTCGACGCGCCGCTGCCAAATCTGCCGGCGGGCGACTATCGCGTTTACGCCGACGTGACCTACGAGACGGGCTTCGCCGACACGCTCATTGCCAAGGTGAGTTTGCCCGCGCCGACCGGGGAGACCACGACCTCCACCCGCCCCGCCGATGCGGATGACGGATGGATGGTCAGCCGCCCTTTCACCCGCAGCACCAATGCAGGACCGCAGCGCGTGGCGCTCCCTTCCTCGATGTGGATGGACCTGACGATGGATGCTCCGCCCGTCGAGAACCGCGACACCAACCTGCGCTTCAAAGTGCGCGACGTCATTCTGCGGCCCGTAATGTTGGAGCACTACATGGGCATGGCGGGGCATCTCATCCTGCGCCGCGACGATGGCGCGGTCTTCACGCACCTGCATCCCGGCGGATCATTTTCCATGGCCGCGCAGCAATTGTTCGAGCTGCGCGCCGAGGGCAAGGCTCCGTTGCGCGTCGCCTCGGCGAAGGACGATCCCATCTGCAAGCTGCCGCTGACCGGCATGGCCACGAACAGCGCCATGACGCATCAGGAAATTTCCTTCCCCTACGCCTTCCCCAAGGCGGGCGACTATCGGCTTTGGATGCAGGTGAAAGTGCGCGGCGAAGTGCTCACCGGCGTCTTCGATGTGCGGGTTGGGCCTGCGGCTGGCGGGCGCTACGCCAGCGCCGATAAGTGCCTGTCTGAATAACCCAAGGCGCGGCGCGGCGCGCGGGCGTCTCGCCCGCGTGTTTTCCTGTCCAGCGGGGCGCGCGGGCGGGCGAGACGTCCGCGCTCCGGGTTTTTCAGACAGGCTCTAAACGCTGAACGGCGAGGGCGGTCAAAAAGTTTGGCGAGACGAAAATCTGCCGACTACTGCACGCCGCGCGGCAGGGAGAAGATGACGTTTTTGCTGCCGGTGGAAAGGGAGTTGATGATCTGCTCACGCAATTGCGAGGTGCTGGTGCGCTGCACGCTGCCATCCGAGAGAACGAGAAAACCGGCGTTTTCGTGGAGTGTGGTGTCCCAAGTCGCATCCACGGAGGAACCAAGCGCCGCGTTCCAAGTGATGTCCTGCCCGCCGCCGCCGCCAATGACATTGCGGTCGCCGGACAGAATGGTTTGCGGTTTTCACCCCGGCTAGGGCGGCAGTAGTAGGGCCGACTTGGCGAAACGTGTTTGTGCCTTCACGCAGCCCGGCGGTCACATGCTTGCGGGTGTGGGTGCGCAGTGAGGCGAGACCGTCCGGTGGGATGGTGATTTGCAACCGAAGCACTGCGCCGGTGGTGAAGAGGTCGGAGCCGGGAAGAGCAGCGGCGAAACTTGGCCAAGCGAGGATGGACGCGAGCAGGAGAAGAATCTTTTGAACGGGGGCGGAAGAAAGTCTTCGCACGGATCGGTAGGACGCGTCGCGCCGCGCGCGCCGCGCATCGGAGCAACGGGTTGAAACAACCGCCCGAGGCCGACGGCACCGGCGATGCACCTTGGTTCGTTTTGCCGCGCCGCACCCCGGCGCGCGCGGAGCGACGCGCCCTACCACCTCGCTTCCTCCGCCGCTCACTTCGGCAGTTCCCTGCGCACCACAATCAGGGCGTTGGCGGCGGGGCGTTCGCGGCCCTCGGAGGGACTGTTCATCACATTGCCATAGACCCACATGGTCGCCGAACCGCCGCCATCCAGATTGATGGCTTCGGTGCAGCCAAGTTTGATCAGGTAATTGACCAACTCCGGGAAGCTCATGCCGACCGAATTTTTCTGCCGTCCGTCCACTTCCACGAGGAAGTAGCTGTCCTTGTTCCAACCCAGCGCAGTGCGCGGATGGCGGGGCTGGATGCCCTTGAAGGCAATGGGCTGTCCGCCGCGCACGAGGGCCGGACCGCCGCCGAGCGCGAGATTGCAACCCGTGAGGACCGGCGTGGTGGCGGTGGAAAGTTTCACCTTGTCACCCGGTTTCAAAGTGGCGAGGGCGGGAGCCAGCTTGGGGCCGGCGGACAGCACCAGCGTGTCGCGCATCAAGGGCGCATCGCCGCCGCTGCGCACTTGGCGCACCGTCGCAGTGATGGTCTGGCCGATGCGCAGGGGCAGCCAGTTCGTTTCCCCGCCGCGCGTCAGGATGAGTTCCACGCCGCCGCTGGTGCGGGTGGAAGAGCCGTTGGCTCCGGTGTAGAGCACCACATCGTCCGTGGGCCGTTCTTCGTTCAACCCGAACGGCACCGACTTTCCATCCGGCAAAGTGGCGGTGAAACGGGAGAGGACATTCGTATGATGCGGGTTGCCCGCCGGGTCGAGCCAGAAGCACGAACGGGTCGAAGAGGGACCGCTGACCAGTTCGCCGCGAATGATCTGCAAGCCCTCGGGGTCGCCGGGATATTTGCTGTGGGTTTTGAAAAAGTCGCCGTTGACGGCGGCGATGGGGCGGCCCAGTTCGGGGGCGAGCGTCTTGACCTGCTCGGAAACAACGGCCATGCCGATCTGATTGCTCTGGCCCAGCGTGGTCTCGAAACGCAGCTCGGCCCGCGAGCGATCCACCTTCACGACATGAATCGACCACGGCACGGCCTCGAGGTCGTAGTGGGCGTAGTTGACGCCCGACCCATGTTCGGTCGGATGGGTG
>JAYVWQ010000136.1:0-2117 GCA_043785945.1 Akkermansia sp. | reverse complement strand
ACCGTGGCGGTCCAGTTCCAAAATTTCCGCGACTAGACGCAGAATGATGCCGGGCCAAACAACTCCAAGCTCGGCCCAGAGCGCGGGCGTCTCGCCCGCCTGTCCCAAATACTGTCGCAGCGCCACGCGCGGACGAGACGTCCGCGCTCCAAGTCATTTGGATCGGCTCTAAACACCGGCGCGGGCGAAGACGATGGAATCGCGGTAGCGATTGTTGTCGGCGCGAATGCGCGCGGTCAGGGTCCGACCGATGCCCATGAGGATGGGCGCGGCCAGTTCGGGCGCGGCCTGACTGAGGTGGGAGAAAGCCTCGTGCGAAATTTTCAAAAGCAGCGCGTCGGTGTTGGCCAGGACATCGGCAGAACGCGGGCCGTGATCGAACAGCGCCACTTCCCCAAAAAAATCCCCCGGTCCCAGCGTCACCAGGGTGGTCTCCCGGCCTTCGATTAAAAGCCGCGCCCGCAGTTCCCCCTCCAGCACGAGGAACATGGCGTCGCCCTGATCGTCCTGCCGCACCACCACGGTCCACTGTCGCACTTGCTGCACTTCCATGAAGCTGAGGAAGCGCGCCAGATCGGCGTCGGACAGATCGGCTAGAATTTTCACGCGGCGCAAGGTTTCCGGCAAAACCGGCTCGCCCGTGCGGGTAATGGAGCGCGCGGAGTTGGATTTGCGGCGGAAAAACATTTGCAGTTCTGGAGTGTGCCCGGCCTTGTTCCAGTGGTCGTCCTTCTCGGAAAAAATCCAGGTGTCGGCGGTCACGCGATGGTCTTGCACCTGATTGACCAGTTCGGGCAGTTCAATGGGACCGTGAATCACGTTGTCTGCCGCCCAGATTTGAAAGCCGGTGTTGGATGTTTCAGTCACCATGCCAGCTTTTCTAGCAGACGAGGCGGGCAAGGGAAGCGTGGAGTTTTTCTTCGCCTGTATCCTGCTGTAAATTCCCGCCTGACAACTGTCCAGACAGCCGCAACACTCGTGTCATGTTTTCACACGTTGTCATTTTCTGGACAGACCCGAAGAAGCCGACCGCCGCCGATGATTTGCTGGCGGGCGCGCAAAAATATCTCACGCCCATTCCCGGCACGCTGCACTTTCATATCGGCAAAATGGCTTCGAGCCACCGTCCGGTTGTGGACCAGTCCTATCAGGTGGCTTTGAACATCACGTTCAAGGACCGGCAGGCGCAGGACGATTATCAAATACATCCGCTCCATCTGGAGTTCGTGGAGAAGGCGTTCAAGCCGAACTGCGTGAAGGTCGTCATCTACGACTTCGAGTAAGCGCCTGCTCGAACTGCCTGGAGCGCGGACGTCTCGTTCGCGCGAATCGCACGCTCATCCGCCGCAACACGCGGACGAGACGTCCGCGCTCCGGGGAAGGTGGAACTTGAATTGCTCATGTCCAGGAGGACATTGAACAAACAAGCCGCCTATGAAAGTAATCCAACCGAATTGTCGGATGCAGTTCACCGCCGCCGACATCGACTTCATCGTTCGCCACCTCGGGCGCAAAACCGGGGATGCGGATTGTGTCACGCAACTCCTCGCCGACCCGGAAAGCCGCGACGTCATTCTCGATGATGACGCGCTGTTCCGCGCCCTGCTCGAACAGCGCGGCTGCCTCGCCGTCTCTTCGCACCTCTACTTTTATGTCCTCGTGCGCCACGCCCTGCGTCGGGGTGGACTGGATGATCGCGTGGTGGCGGATTACGTGGCGGAAATTCTGAGCGAGTACTCGAACATCGAGCGCACCCACTGCCGCGTGCCGGGCCAGCCTGAGCCGCTCAACTATTTCTTCGAGATGCTGCTGGCGCTGCAACGCGCCGATGACCGGGGCAGCTTTGAACTGCGCGCCCACCTCGGCAGCCATGCGCTCTTCATCACCGGCGTGTTTCCCGGACGCATTCGCGTGCGCGCGGAGCGGCGGGGCTTTCCGAATCTGCGCTACTTCGAGGGCCTCGGGCGGGCGAGCTTTCGCATGGCGGGCGACCACCGACTGGCGCAACGCTACGATCTGGCGGGCGTCTTCGACACGCTGGCGGAAAGGTTTCAGACGGCGCGCGCGGCCTTGAATGATTTGTCCGACCGGCTGCTCGCGTGGGATGACGACCGTCA
>JAYVWQ010000135.1:0-2883 GCA_043785945.1 Akkermansia sp. | reverse complement strand
GCGCGCGCGGAGCGACGCGCCCTACCATCCACGGCGTGGGTTGCGGTTTCTCGTTCTTCATCGCCCCTTTGACCCATGCCCGCAGTCCTAGCATTCCGTAATCGCCAGCGCGTCCGGCCACTGCGGCTGCCCTTGCTCCGCCGCATCACGCGCCAGACCCTCGGCGAACTGGGCGTCGCGGATTACGAGGTCGGCTTTCACTTCGTCAATGCCGTTGAAATGGCGCGGGTCAACGAGACCTTTCTCCAGCACGCCGGTTCCACGGATGTCATCACTTTCGATCACAGCGACGAGGCAGTGCCGGAGCGGTTGCATGGCGAGATCTTCATTTCCGTGCCGGACGCGGTGAAGCAGGGGCGCGAGTTCCGCACCACCTGGGCGGAGGAACTGGTGCGCTACCTCATTCACGGGCTGCTGCATCTGCGCGGCTACGATGACCTTCAGCCCGCGCTGCGCCGCGTGATGAAGCGCGAGGAGCAACGCGTGCTTCGTCTTGTCGCCGCGCAATTTGATCTGCGCGAAATCGGACGTGTGCCACCTTCCTCCTGAACTGCCGTGGACGTTCGCACCACCGGTCTCATTCTCCGCACCCGTCCCCTCACCGAGACGAGCCTCATCGTCTCGTGGCTCACGCCGGACCTCGGGCGCATCGCCACGGTCGCGAAGGGCGCTCGTCGGCCCAAGTCGCCATTCCGGGGCAAGCTCGATTTATTCTACGAAGCCGACTTCAGCTTTGCCCGGAGCCGTCAGTCCGATTTGCACAATCTGCGCGAAGTCGTGCTGCGCGACCCGCACGGCCGGCTGCGCGAAGATCTCGGCTGGATTCAACAAGCCAGCTACGCCGCCACGCTCATCGAGCAGACCACGGAGACAGAGACACCCATTGCGGCGGTGCATGAACTGATGCGGACCTTCCTCGCCGTGCTGCCCGTCGCGCCGCCTGCGCCCACGCGGGTTTTTGCTTTTGAATTAAAACTGCTCCACGAACTTGGCCTCGGTCCCGATCCCGCCGACACGCAGCTCAGTCCCGGCGTGCGGCAGATTGCGGAGACGCTCACGCGCTCGGATTGGAACATGGTCGCTCGCCTGAAACTGAGCGAAGCCCAGACGCGGGAACTGCGGCAATTCCTCCACGGCTTCATGATTTACCATCTGGAGAAAATCCCTCCCGCCCGCACGGCCGCGCTGAATGCGGGCTGATTGCGTGATGCGACGCGCCCCACCATCGAGGCGAGGAACGGCCCACCTGCCACTTGCGAGCCACGGTTTCTCCCGCCATCGTTCCGCCCATGAACCGTGCCTTCTCCTTGCTCATGCTCGCGCTCCTCGCCGCCAGCGCCACCCGCGCCGCCGACTGGCCGCGTTTCCTGGGGCCGCGCGGGGACAACACTTCGAGCGAAACGAATCTTGTGCTGCGGTTCCCCACCAACGGTTTGCCCATCGTGTGGGGACGCGCCATCGGCACCGGCTACAGCGCGCCCTCCGTGCGCGACGGACGCCTTGTGTTTCATCATCGCGTGGGCGGCGAGGAAATCGTGGAGAGCCTCGACGCTGCCACCGGTCGTGCGCAGTGGCGGCATGTTTATCCCAGCGCCTACACCGACCCCTACGGCTACAACAACGGACCGCGCTGCACGCCGCTGCTCACCTCCAACCGCTGTTACACCCTGGGCGCGGAGGGCAAGCTGTTCTGCCTCGAACTCACGACCGGCAAAGTCCTCTGGCAGCGCGACACCGCCACCGACTGGAATGTGCCGCCCGCCTTCTTCGGCGTGGGCAGCACGCCTCTGCTCGACGAGGGCCGCCTCATCGTCATGGTCGGCGGACAGCCTAATGCGGGCGTCGTGGCTTTGAATCCTGAGACGGGCCGGACGCTTTGGGAAAATGTCGGGCAGACCAACTGGCAGGGCGTCGTCACCATAGGCTGGCGCGCGGAAATTCCTTATCAGTGGTCGGGTCAGGAGAAGCAGGCCAGCTATTCTTCCCCCGTGGCCGCGACTATTCATGGACGCCGCCATCTGCTCTGCCTCACGCGGCAGGGGCTGGTCTCGCTCAATCCCAGCAACGGCGCGGTGAACTTCAGCCGCTGGTTTCAATCCGCCGCCAACGACTCCGTCAATGCCATCGTGCCCGTGGTGCAGGACGATCTGATTCTGCTTTCCGCCGCCTACTATCGGGTCGGAGCCGTGCTCCTGCGGGTGAAGCCGGATGGAAAATCCTTCGAGGAAGTCTGGCGCATCCCCCAAACCCCGATGGATCCGCACGACCGCGACCCCGAAACGGGGCGCTGGAAACAGCCGGTCCTCGAACTCCACTGGAACACGCCCGTGTTGCGCGATGGATTCCTCTACGCCTTCAGCGGACGCAACGAGCCGGACGCGACCTTTCGCTGCGTCGAGTTTAAGACGGGCCGTCTGATGTGGTCCCGCGACGAACGCTGGGCTGGACATCCCGCGCCCGGCGCGCACGCGCAGCCCGCCGTCTTTGGGCGCGGCTCGGCCGTGCTGGCGGATGGAAAATTATTCGCGCTCGGGGAGGGCGGCCTGCTGGGACTTTTTCAGCCGAATTCCAAACAGCTCGAAGAAATTTCCCGCTGGCAGGTGCCCTCGTTGCATTTCCCCTGCTGGGCGGCTCCGGTGCTGGCCGAACGGCGGCTCTATTTGCGGAGCGAAGATCATCTCGTCTGCCTGAACGTGGCGCGGTGACGGGTGATGACGAACAAAGCGCCGAGCATGGCTCGGCGCTGTCGAGAGAGTGGGGACGCGCCGGTTAATTCCGGGCGAGGGCGGTGTGGACAGTTTGTTGCACCGTGTCCACGAGCTTCTGCATGGCGAAAGGTTTATGAAGCATGGTGCGGCGGGTGGCCTCGGCGTGATGGCGCAT
>JAYVWQ010000134.1:0-5960 GCA_043785945.1 Akkermansia sp. | reverse complement strand
CCACCTCCCCTTCCAGCGCCGGTGAATTTGTGATCGATCCCAAGGGCCGCGTCAGGATACTTCCCGCATGTCGCCCAACACCTCCCAGCCCAACGACGGTTCCGCGCCCGATGACGCGGTCATCGGGCGCGCGCTGCAACGCTCGCTCTTCGTCATCGTCTCGGTCGCGGTGGTGGTCGCGGGTTTTCTCCTCTGGAAATCTGGACGCGACCCGAAGCCCGTCGAAAACAAAACCACGCTCTCCGCGCCCGAGTCGCCGCGCGCCGCCGCCGACGTGCCTGTCGCGAAGTTCACCGATCTCGCCGCAACCTCCGGCCTTCAGTTCACCCAATACAACGGCGCCTACGGCGACAAGCTCCTGCCCGAGACCATGGGTTCGGGCGTGGCCTTCCTCGACTATGACAACGACGGCGCACCCGATCTGCTCTTCGTCAGCGGGCAGGACTGGCCGTGGCACAACGTGCCGCCAGCGTCCCGCGGGCGCGGCAGCTCCGTGACTCTCTACCGCAACCACGGCCACGGCCACTTCACCGACGCGACTCCCGGCTCCGGCTTAGAAACCCACTTCTACGGCACCGGCGTCGCCGTCGGTGATTACGACAACGACGGACTTGTCGATGTCCTTGTCACGGGCGTGGGGGAGAACCACCTCTTTCGCAATCTCGGTGGCGGCAAGTTCGAGGACGTCTCCGTGCGCGCGGGCCTGAGCAACAATCCCACGCGTTGGAGCAGCAGCGCCGCCTTCGTCGATTACGACAACGACGGACGCCTCGACCTCTTCATCTGCAACTACGTCAAGTGGTCGCGTGAGATTGATCAGGGCGTGAACTACACCCTCGCCGGGATCGGTCGCGCCTACGGGCCGCCGCTGAACTTTGAAGGCTCCTTCCCGCTCCTTTACCACAACGAGGGCGACGGCACCTTTCGCGACGTCTCGCGCGCGGCCGGATTGCAAATCACCAACTCCGCCACCGGCATGCCCATCGCCAAGTCCCTCGGCGTGGCCCCCGTGGATTTGAATAGCGACGGCTGGATTGATTTCGTGGTGGCCAACGATCAGGTGCAGAACTTTGTTTTCAGCAACCGCCACAACGGCACCTTCGCCGAAGTCGGCGCGCAGAGCGGCGTGGCCTTCGATCCCTACGGACTCGCTCGCGGCGCGATGGGCATCGACTCCGCGCGCTTCCGCAACGACCGCGCCCTTGGCATCGCCATTGGCAACTTTGCCAATGAGCCGAACGCCCTCTACGTCGCGCAGAACGACTCGCTCCTCTTCGCCGACGAAGCCATCACCGAGGGCCTCGGCCCGGCCAGCCGCCAGCTCCTCAAGTTCGGCCTCTTCTTCTTCGACTACGATCTCGACGGACGCCTCGACGTGCTCACCAGCAACGGCCATCTGGAGGAGGACATCGCCAAGATTCAGAAAAGCCAGACCTACCGCCAGCCCGCCCAGCTCTTTTGGAACCGCAGCTCCATGCAAGGCCCCAGCTTCGTGCCCGTGCCGCCGGAGCGCGCCGGTGAAGACCTCTTCCAACCCATCGTGGGCCGGGGTTCGGCTTACGCGGACCTCGACGGCGATGGCGACCTCGACGTGGTGCTCACGCAGGTCAACGGCCCGCCGCTCCTCCTGCGCAACGACCAGCGGCTCGGCCACCACTGGCTGCGGCTGAAACTTGTCGGCGGCAAATCCAATCGCGACGCCATCGGGGCGTGGGTGCGGGTGCGGGTGGACGGGCGCACGCTCTCCCAGCAGGTCATGCCCACCAAGGGCTACCTCTCGCAATCCGAGCTGGTGCTCACCTTTGGTCTCGGCGCGGCGGCCCGCGTGGACAGCGTGGAAATCACCTGGCCCGGCGGCGCGGTGCAGAAGGTCGCGCCCGTGCGGATCGATGCGGTGAATGTGGTGCGGGAGGGGAAGTGAGGGGAATCAGAGCGGTAGGTTCAGTGTGCGGCGAGGCTGGGATTCTTCGCCCTTGAAAACGTGCCATTGGCTCATCGTGTTAAGCCGTGATGACCATCGAGCGCCAGAAACTTCCGGCAGCAGACTCCGATGGGCACCCCAATTGAATACGTGAACTTGTTGGAGATCGACCTCGAACTTCCGAATGTTTGCTTGGGCATTCCAAGCGGGGCGATGAACGAAGATTAGGAGCCTTTCAGCGAGGTCAATGTAACGGCACCATGCGTCATCATTTGGCGCGACCTCGCCCGCTAGCCGTCCAAGGTAAACACTCATGCGCTTCGGGTCAGCGCCATAATCCCACCAACTTTCTTGGGAGAGGCGAATTCCAAAATGCTGTTTCTCAGCCTTGCCAATGTAGAGCAGCGAGTCCAAACCGTAGGTGTGGTGTAGCCCGTAAATCTGATACACGCCCCAATCAGAATTGCCACATCGCGAGCGAGCGTCCTCCATGGACAGCGGGCCTTCCCACTCCAAGTGGATGTCAGTATCGTGAGTCATAAGTTAAACCAGTAGGTTTTAATTTGTTGGGTGGACTTGGTGAGGCCGCAAGAGTTTCACTGGCCGAAGATTTTTCTAACTTCGCTGTCTTTGATGAACCTGTCGTACCCCGCAAGAATCATCTCGTTAATCGACGGACTGTAATCTGCTGCCAAACTGAACTTGCCGGTTTTCTTCGGCTCCGCAGTGCAAATCTTGTCGAACAGGATCGTCGAGTCGGCTTTTCGTGCAATCGTGTAACGAATGGAATACGTCCACAGCACACTGTATCCAAAATCATCAGCCTTAAACTCTAATACCTCGCCGGAAATTTGAAGGGGATGAGTGTCACCGATGACAAAACCTGTTTTTTCAAGTTCAAGTGCCGTTGCCCGCTGCACCAACTCGGCAATATTTACACCGATGTAAACACTGCCAACTGCTGTGTTCTGTAATTGATTGGGCTTGACCTTTCCCTGCTCCGCCGGTTTGTAGGAAAAGTGCCCGATGTCTGCTTCTCCATGATAACGAACGAAGTTTTGAGGTGTGTATGTGACAGGGATTGTGCCCGCGCAACCACATAGAACCCAAGCTGCGGAAGCGATGACGAGCGTGTTCAACAATTTCTGCATAATATTTGTAGTGTATAGAGGCTCCGAGTTGATTTGGTTTATGATGAACGATTCAACCACTCGCCCTTCTTGGCTTCAATCAGAAAGCCGCGTATGCCTCAGCAACGCAGGGCGCGAGCCGGGGTGAGGGAGGAAGTATAGACAGCGTGGAAATTACTCGGGCCGGGTACCGGCCCTCCTGCCTTGCCACCTTCGCGGGAAACCCGGCCCCTCGCGGTGGAATTGGCGAAATTTGCCCATTCGGCCGGGGAAAACAGCCTCAAACCCTCAAAAACCCCTAAAAAGGCCCGTGCCGGAGCCATTTCCTCCCGTACCGGACCGATTCCGGCGCGCGCCGGAACGGCGGCGGCCCGTGCCGGAGCGGCGGTGGCCCGTGCCGGAACGACGGTGGCCCGTGCCGGAACGACGGCGGCCCGTGCCGGAACGGCGGTGGCCCGTGCCGGAACGACGGTGGCCCGCGCCGGAGCGGTGCAAGCCCTTGCCGGAGTGGTTTCCGCCCGCGCGGGAACGGCGGCGGCTAAGCCCGACGGCGCGGGGCAAAAGGTCGCGGCCTTGCGGAGCGAGGCGGTGAAGGTGGTGGGGGAGAGGAAGTGAAGGAGTGGTTAGGCTTTGTGGCCGGGGCGGGATTCAAGCCATTGCTGCAAAGAACGCTGGCTCTCACCGGAAGGGCGTCCGGCCACGATGCCCTCGATGCTGATGTCCTCGTCGAGGTCGGGCCAATGAATGCCTTCTCCGCCGGCGATAAACCTGGAATTCCTCCGCTCCGCGACAGTGCCGTGCAGGAGGCGCGGATACCACGCCAGCGGTGCGGAAATGGAGCGCCCATCCGCCAGCTCGACGACGAGGGCATCATCGGTGACCTCCACGGCGGTGGCCTTGAGGGCGGCGGAATCAAGAATCAAAGTAGTCATGCCAGTGCTGCAAGAGTAGGGGTTGGTGCTGATCAATCAATCGGTTAAGTCGTGTTGAGTTCGGCCCGGGAAAAGCCGGCGCTCGACTGCAAGAAAATCGGTTCAAGCCAAAACTTCGCTTTCGCCGCATCGCGCTCGACATGGACGTGGGGTGGCTCGTGCCGGTCACCCGCGTAAAAGAAGAAGCGGTACGGGCCGGAACGTAAAACTGTCGGCATGGATGAACGCTGCCAAACCGGAGGTCTGCGGCCAAGGCGAATTTGGGAAGACGGCGTGCCGCGCCTTTGCGTCTCTGCGGTAAAAACCAACCGGTCTGCTGAGACGCCCGTGGCTGGTGGGGCGCGTCGCTCCGCGCGCGCCGGGTGAGGCGGCATAAAACGAAATGGATGGAGCCGTCTGTGCCGTCGGCATCTTGAAGTTGCTTTTGTCCTCTCATTCGATCCACGGCGCGCGCGGGGCGACGCGCCCTGCCGGTCTCCGGGGTGGGCGGCTTCCCACGAACCATGCGCCCCTCAGAGCCTGTCTGAATAACCCGGAGCGCGGACGTCTCGTCCGCCCACCACGCCACGCCGGACTTGGAAACACGCGGGCGAGACGCCCGCGCTCCGCGCCGGACCTGGGGTTATTCAGACAGGCTCTCGCGTCATTTCCCTTCGCGCGCATTGACCGGCGCCTTGTGTCCTGTTGAACATGCGGCATGGCCAATGACTTGAAGATCGAGAAACTCACCGAAGGCACGGGCGCGACTCCCCAGAAGGGGCAGACCGTGTCGGTGCATTACACGGGATGCTTCATGGACGGACGCAAGTTCGACAGTTCGGTGGACCGCAAGGAACCGTTTGCCTTCGTACTCGGCGCGCAACAGGTCATCGCGGGCTGGGATTTGGGCGTGGCCACGATGAAGGTCGGCGACAAGGTGAAGCTGACCATTCCGCCCGAGCTGGCGTATGGGAAGGCAGGTTATCCCGGAGCCATCCCGCCGAACTCCACGCTGGTCTTCGAGGTGGAATTGTTGTCCATCGGCTAGAGCGCCATCCCCCCGGACCCGTCCTGGGTCCACTCACCGGTGATACCGAACATCAAGCTCGCGGAAGTCCCCACCCCGGACGGCGAACGTCTCTCGCTTTACGAGCACGACGGGAGTTACTGCATCCGCTGGAACAACGAGGAGCTGATGCACTCGCAGGCCAACGCCTCGGAGTTGTTGCTGGGCGAACTGGCGGCGGCCCCGCTGTCCGGGCACGCGCATCCGAGCATTTTAATCGGCGGTCTGGGCCTGGGCTTCACCCTCAAGGCGGTGCTGCAACATCTCGGGCCGGAAGCCACGGTGCATGTGGCCGAGCTGATCCCCGCCGTGGTGGAATGGAACCAGCATTATCTGCTGTGCTTGAACGGCACGCTGCTCCAGGACCCGCGCGTGGAAGTTTTCGTGGACGATGTGTGGAACGTGATCGCGCGCGCCGGTCGCGCGCGTTATGACGCGGTGCTGCTGGACATCGACAACGGCCCGGACGCGATGGTGCAGCAGCAGAATTCGCGGATGTACGCGCCGGATGGATTGCAGCGCATCGCCACGGTGCTGAAGCCGGGCGGGCGGGCGGCGGTCTGGTCAGCGCGGCCGGATCATGGGTTTGCGCGGCGGTTCGCCGAGGCGGGTTTCGAGGTGCAGGTGGTGCCGGCCAAGCTGCACGCGAACGCGAAGCGCTGCGCCTATACCATCTTCGTGGCGGACAAGTGAGCGGGGCCGTAAGAGAAGGTGGTCCCGCGAAGAGGCGAAGTGGGCGAAGGAAGGAGACTGGTTGTGAAACATGTCCGGCTTAATCCTTCGCCCCCTTCGCCTCTTCGCGGGACACTCATTGAATTTTGGCTGCCTGGCTGCGGCTTGGAACTGGTTTCCCAAGCCTGTTTCGTGCATACTCCCGCCATGAGCGCGCTCACCAGCATTCAGGACAAAGAGGAACAATTCCGCCAGCGCAT
>JAYVWQ010000133.1:0-3975 GCA_043785945.1 Akkermansia sp. | reverse complement strand
CCGGACTTGAAGGTGGACCTGATCGATTCACTGCTGGGCATTGAGGGACACACGGATGAAAAGCTGGCCATGCTTACTCAAGGCGCGCGCCCGGGACTGCCCAAGGAAGTGCGGCTTTCAGCGGTGGACGGTTTAATCGAGTTGAACGACCCGCGAACGGTGGCGGTGTTCAACGGGATGTTGAACGATCCTGACGAAGAAATTCGCGAAGCGGCCAAGGACGCGCTGGAGATGTTGCAAGCACAGCCGCCGGTGCAGTTGAAGTAACCTGGAGGTCAACTCACCGGCGCAGCCCCGGCGGGAAAGGCAAGGGCGGCAGAGGCGTCGTCGGGGCAGGCAGCGCGGGCGGGATGGCGATGACGGTGCCGGGCGGCACGGCATTGATGTCCACTCCGGGATTCGCCTCGAGAATGGCCCGCACTCCCACCCCGTAACGCAGCGCAATCAGTCCCAAATGTTCCCCCGCATGAACGGCGTGGGTGCGAATCTGAGGCTGCTCCGGCGTAGCGACCACCGGCTCCGGCGGCTGTTCACCGAGGGCCAGCGCCTTGGCCCGCATTTGTTCCAGCTCGGTTTCCCGCATCAACTGCTGTTTCTGCTCCCCGGTCAGGGACGCATCATTGCGGATACGGGCCAGTTCCTCGGCGGTGGCGATTTTGATCTCGTAGAGTGATTGAGCCACCTCCGGTCCGCCGCCCACTTCCCGGGCGGTGGCCACAGATTCTTGATAAGCCGGGTCGCGCGCCATCTGGTAGTCGTTGAAGCGCTCCGCGCCCACCGCCTTTTGCACGGCGGCGAACCGCTGCAATTCCAGCGCCGCGCGCTGGCGCTGGTCCGCCGGGCGATCCCCGCTGTAGCGCAACTGGATGTCGCGGTCGATGGAATCGGTGGCGCGAAAGAGGGCGCGAAATTCCTCCGGGGTGGCCTCAAAGCCGTTGAGTTCCTCGCGCAGGCGGACGGCGTTCTCCGAGTAGCGGAGCAAGAATTCTTCGAGTTGCAACGGGCTGAGGATGGCGGTGAGTTGCTGGCGAGTCTCCTCGCGCAGTCGCGCCAGTTCCACTGCGCTGACGGCTTCACCGGAGGACTGCTTCGCCCCGAGATAATCCCGCATCCGTTTCGTGGAGCGTTCCGCGATGGACTGAACAGTGGCCTTCAACTCATCGCTCATGCTGCTGAGAACCGGACCAGCCAGAGCCAGCGGCACAGTCTCGAATGCGCTGCGGCCCTTGTCCCAGTCCGGCCCGAGCAGGCGCGTGAGCAACGCCGCCCGTTCCGCGTCGAGGGCGTGGGCGCGGGCCAGAGCGTTGGTCTGCGCCTCTACGCTCGCGGTCGAACGCCACCATTCCACATCCTGCCGGGCGGCGTTCGCGCGGCGGCGGGCCTCGAAAATCTGATCCACATCGGCCACGATGATGTCGCGCACCGTGGCGTCCGGCATGCCGATGGCGCGGAGATTTTCCACATACACGGCGTAGTCGGGTGACTCGACTTCCTGCCAGGTGAAGGTGTGGGGCCGCACCAGAATATTGGTCTTGATGATGCGGATGTTGTTGGTGGACAGGGCGGCGGCGTTGAGCGGGCGGACGACGCGCGGAATGTTCCCCGGCGCGGTGGCCAGCCAGGTGAGCAGCGCGGCCCCCAGCGCCACGTTCAGCACAATTGAGACAAGGAGAATGGTCCTCGCGCGCATGTTGTTACCTTCTCCATGCGGACGACGGGAGGCAAATCAATTTGCCGGGAAGTGTGACGCGTTTTGCCGCTGCCGCCTCAAGTTTCCCCGCCCCGGTTCGATACTTTCTCAGAACCTGATGTCATTTGATCTGCAAATCGGACCGGAGCACCTGAAGCCCGCCTTGCTGGCGGCCCTGGCGAGCGTCTCCATGCTCACCGCGCTCTTCGCCTACCTGAACAGCCACACCCGGCGGCGCTACTTTCAGATCTGGATGGTGGCCTGGCTGTTCTATGCCTTCTGGCTCACGCTGACTTACCATGTGCAGGATCAGCCCTCGCCCTTCGCGTTCATGGTGCGAAACTGGGCCGTGGGCATCTCGGCCATTTTCCTTTCCTGGGGCAGTCTCATTTTCATGGGACAGAAGGTCAGCCAGCGCATGTTGCGCCTGCTCATCCTCTTCCTCGTGGCGTGGAGCTACGTGGGCACTTATCACCTCGACAATCCTTGGCACGCGCAGGTGCCCATCTTCACCATCCTCGGCGTTTCAAACCTGCTGGCGGCGCGCGGATTTTTCATCTACCGGATGAGGAAGGAATTTGCCGGGGCCACCCTGCTCTGCGCCGGGTTCACCCTCTGGGGATTGTTTCTCATCGCCTATCCCTTCGCGGAACGCACGCCGCACTTGGCCGCCACCGTCTTTGTCGTGGCCGCGCTGCTCCAGCTCTTCATTGCCGTGAGCATGATCATTCTGGTGCTGGAGGAAGCGCGCCGCCTGCGCCGCACCGCGCTGGACAAGGCGGCCACAGAGCGCGCCGCGCGCCGGGGCATGGAAGACCGCGTGCGCTCGACTGAGGCGCGCTACCGCCAGTTGTTCGAGCAGGCCAGCGACGCCATCGTGGTGACTTCGCGGAATGGTTTTGAAATTCTGGAACTGAACCGCCACGCCCGGCAGTTGCTTGGTGTGACCGGCGAATTGTCGCCCGGCACTTCGCTCGATTCCTTCCTGCGTCGCACCGCCGCGCCGCGCGCCAAGTCCGACACGCAAAGCCTCGACTGCGCCCTGCCGGGCGCGCCCATGAACATCGTCAGCCGCGATGGACGCGCCAGCGCCGTGGCCGTGGAGCGCAGCGCCATCGAGATCGGGGGTGAACCGGCCTATCAGTTTGTCCTCAAGGAACTGACCGAGCGTTTCCAACTCGAACAGCAGATTCGCCAGGCAGAAAAACTTTCGGCGCTGGGCCAGATGATTTCCGGCGTGGCCCACGAGTTGAACAATCCGCTCGCCGTCATCAAGGGACGGCTCGATCTGGTGCTCAACCGGGACGACCTGCCGGCCGGACTGCGCAATGACCTCGAGAAAATTGCGCGCGAGGGCAACCGCGCGGCCAAGCTGGTGGGCAACTTCCTCTCCTTCGCCCGCGAGACTCCGCCTGAGCACACATCTGTGCAGTTGAACGAGCTCGTGGAATCCGTGGTCGAGCTGCGCCACTTCGATTCGCTCGTTGCCCAGAGCACCATCCAACTCGACCTCGACCCCGCTCTGCCTCCAATCAAAGCCGACGCCGATCAGGTGCAACAGGTGCTCGCCAACCTCATCAGCAACTCCCTGCACGCCATCCTCGACGCCGGGCATTCCGGTCAGATTGTTATCCGCACTCGCACCACCGGCACGCTGACCACCCTGCGCATTGAGGACAACGGCCCCGGTGTGCCCGTGGATTTTCAGTCCAAAATTTTCGAGCCATTCTTCACCACCAAGGAAACCGGCGCGGGCACCGGGCTGGGCCTGTCCATCGCCCACGGCATCATGTGTGAACACGGCGGGCGGATTCTTTACTCGGCCTCCGAACTCGGGGGAGCGGCCTTCACCCTTGAATTCCCCCGCGCCGCCGCCGTCGTATCGCGTCCGACCACCTCGACCGAGACGACCGTGTTCCGGAAGGAATCCTTCGTCAGCGAACACGGCCGCGTGCTCGTGCTCGACGATGAGGAGGAGCTGGCGGAAATGGTCGGCGAAGCCCTCGGCCACTACGGGCACGACGTGGTCATCGCCTTCACGCCGCTCCAGGCCCTCGAACATCTGCGGCTCGAACGCTTCGACGTCATCGTTTCGGACTTCCGCATGCCCATGCTCAACGGGCGCGACTTCCATGCCGAGGTGCGCCTGATCGATTCCGCGCTGGCTGGCCGCATCATCTTCCTCACCGGCGACACTGTCTCCGAGGACACGCGCGAGTTTTTCAATTCCGTGGGCAATCCGCGCCTCGCCAAACCCTTCCAACTCGACGCCGTGGCCCGCGCCG
>JAYVWQ010000132.1:0-5966 GCA_043785945.1 Akkermansia sp. | reverse complement strand
AATCCCGTCGTACATGTAGATCGCCAGAGACCCGTTGAAGAATGAACTGTGACAGGCTTCCAACCTGCGACCGCTGTTCCCCAGATAAAGGAGATACTGCTCACCACTCAGGCTGGAAAACTCGGTGAAACGCAGGCGAAGTTCGGGGTATGGCCCCGTCCCGTATCCGTAACTGAGCATGATGGGAACCCGAGCCAGATTGGTTTCCTGCACTTGATTGAGGCGCAGGAACTGGTTCAGGCGGGTGGGCGTCCCGAGGCTCACGAGTTTGCCCGGCGACAGCCAGAGCGAGGCCCCATTGGTGGAAGGGGCGGCGGCGAGAACCACGCCCCCGCTGACCGTGACGGTGGCGTCCTCGATAATCCAGCCCTTGGTCGCATAATCCACGACCGGGTAGTGGTAGCCCCGGTCCAGGCCGTTCGTGTCGCGAATGGCCCGTGGAATCAGGGTGAGATCGTTCGTCCGGCTGCCGGTCAGCAAGACCGGCGCGTAGGTGGTCAGGTTGGTGATGACGGCCTTGAGCTGGGCATCAATGCTGGCGGTTCCGGTGTTCCGATGGGTGTCATCGGCGAGATAGTGACCGCCGCCTTCCACGGTGGCAAACACCCCCGCCTCGTTGGTCAGGCTGGCACTGGCCACTTGGGTGTAGCTGGCGGAAATTTCCGCGTAGGTGCCGGAACCGCTGGGCGGGTACTGCACGGCCACCAGCAGGCTGTTGGTCAGCGTGGCGATGGAACTGGCCGGGTCATCCGGCTGCCCCAAACAAATGGCGTTGTGGACGGTCAGGTGTTCACCGGCAAAAAAAGACGCTCCGCCGCCATAGACGTAGGCACAATCGTTGAAGAGGCCATTGAAGATTTTGATCGTGGCCGGTCCCCCGTACACGCCATAGGCCGCGTCCCGCATCTGCACATGGCGGAGCGTGACCGCGCCTTCTTCGATGGTGATGGGCCAGGCGAGGTGGGTGAAACGGACGTTCTCAAACTGGCGCGTGGTGGTGCCGGCAAAATAGAATCCATAGGCTTCAATTTGTACCGTTGACCCGGTGCTGCCCGGCAAGACTTCTCCAACGCTGTTGTCATTATAGCTGGTAAAGACGGCGGGTAGATGATTGGTCGTGTCAAAGACCAGGGGGTTTCCCTCGTACACAAAAATGCCGGCGGAGGGGCTGAACTTGACGACCGTGCCGCCTTCCACGGTGGTGGTGCCGCCAAACATGTCGTAGCTGCTGACCCAGTAGGTCGTGTCCCCGCGAAAGGTAAAGTCGGTGTTAACCCCGTATTCACTGACCAATTGGTAATCAAGGATGAAGGCGGGGGCCGGCGCGGCGGTGGATGCCAGTAGCGCGGAGCCGGTTTCCGTGGCTGGAGTGCTGTTCATGGCTTGTTGGATCGGTTTGGCTTTGATGGGGCGCAGCACGGCTGCGCGGGCTTCGCCCTGACCAATCATCGGAGACAAGTGGCGAAAGTTTTTCGTCAGCCGGTCGATCGGCACCACCGAAGGCAGTGCGGCTTTGAGCGGAAGTCCATTGGTGGACACGGGCAACCGCTCCCAAACGTCCTTCACCTGCCGATGTTCCACCGCTTCGATCAGGATGCGCCGGTGGTCGATGAGGAGAAAGGACTTGCCCACCCGGCTGGGCCGGGCGGGACCGGCGGCGGAGTTGGTGGAGGCTGGTGTGGCAAAGGCCCGGCCGGCGATCATTCTCATGCCGTTGAAATTCAGTTCGGCATCGGTGAAATCTGGCTCCACCATGTTGGCCTGCCGAGCCGGGTCTGGTTCGCGTCGGAGGACTGATTCACGACGAATGGGATCAGCCCCGGACACTTGTTCCGTGAGCATTTCGAGGCGGGCGGAAGTGGAAAGCCCAAAACTCTCGGGACTGGGCGGGCGTTCATGCAAAATGAGGTCGCTTTCGAGTCCGGCCTGGGTGTTCCTCAGGCGGATGGACGCTTTCAGGTGGGTGAAACAATTGCTGAAAACGATTTCGTTGGAGGCAACGAGCCAGCCAGTCGCGTTGGTCACCGAATCGAGCAGAATGCTGCGGCCATCAACCGGGTCGTAGTAGTCCACCAGCAGCGGCTGAAATACCAGTTCATCGCCCTTGGGAGTTACGACCTTGATTCCGTCACCCCCGCCAATGTCGCTGGGCACAAAAACGTGGTGGGCACCAGCCGTGGCTTCCGCTCCGGTCTTGGTGATGACGAAACTAGGATCGGACGCGATGAATTGCCCTTGCGCATCGGGAACATTCAACCCCGCCCCAAGTTCTACAAACGAGTTGGTATAAAAGGTCAACTTGCGGGTCACGACGTTGGAGGAAATCGTGACCGACTGCCAGTGCGTCTGCCCCTCGGTGCGTTTGGTGCTGCGCCAGGGTGTTTTGACGGGTTCGGCCAGACGCGAGCCAGGCACTGCACCGGGCATTTCCATGGCAACGGACAGACAGCAGGCCAGAACAACGGCGCGGACGGTTTGAATTACCAAGTCGGATTTAGGATTTTTCAGGTCGGGTGCTGGTTTGTGCGTGTTTGGTTGGAGGAACGCTGGCCGGGAGCCGCCGCGGGTGTAAAAATAAAATTGCCCTTCACACCCATACATACGAACGAGAAGGGGTCGACCTATCAAAAATCTGAAAATACTTTCAGGCCAAGTCGAAAACGGCAGCAAAGGTGAGGATCGCCGTTTGAAAAAATCGCACTCACGTTGGGATTGAAGTTGGCCGGAGCGAAGGCGCGGGCGGGATGAGGGCCGGAATCCCCGCCCCCGAAGGGTTTGGGGCTTTCACGTCGCGCATATCGCGTCGTGCCCCACCACGCCGGGCCGAAAATCCTCGTCAGTCCCCGCTTGCACCGCTCAAATCCCGCCGTGATTTACTTCGACCACAACGCCACGACACCGCTCCTGCCGGAAGCGCGGCAGGCCTGGCTGGAGGCGACGGAGAAGTTCGTCGGCAATCCCTCCAGCCCGCACCGTCTGGGCGCGCGCGCGGACCATGCGCTGGGCGAGGCGCGGGAGAAACTGGCCGCGACACTGGGCTGCCATGCCCCGGAGATCGTGTTCACCTCTGGCGCCACCGAGTCGAACAACACGGTGCTCCACCATGTCTCGCGCACGCTGACGATCGAGGCGGAAGTGTGGGTGTCAGCCCTCGAACATCCCTGCGCGCTGGAGC
Organism: Akkermansia sp.; assembly: GCA_043785945.1. Lineage (GTDB taxonomy): Bacteria > Verrucomicrobiota > Verrucomicrobiia > Limisphaerales > SIBH01 > JANNGC01. The sequence continues at coordinate 2,791 of JAYVWQ010000132.1, read as the reverse complement.
CGGCGCAGTTTTATTTTGGCCCGCGTCTGCGGATCATTCCGGCGACGCGCGACGGGGTGGTGGATTTGAGTTGGCTGCGAAGTGAATTGAAAAGCGCCCGTCCCGCGCTGGTCGCAGTCATGGCGGCGAACAACGAGACGGGTGCGCTGCAACCGTGGCGCGAGGCGCAGCAACTCTGCCGGGAGCGCGAGGTGCCGTTCTTCTGCGACGCCGCGCAATGGATGGGCAAGCTCCCCGCGCGCGGCCTCGGCGAATGCGACTGGGTGACGGGCGCGGCCCACAAGTTCGGCGGTCCGCGCGGGGTGGGTTTCCTCAAAGTGCCCCCCAGCCTCGCGATCGTCCCGCTGATGCGCGGCGGGCCGCAGGAGGAGTTGCGCCGCGCCGGCACCGAGAACGTCGCGGGCGTGCTGGCCTTGCTGGCCGCGCTCGAAGTGCGGGAGCGGCAAATCGCGCGCGCCGAGCACGCCCCGCTGGCAGCCCGTCGCGCTGAATTCGAGAGCCAACTGCTCGCCACGCTGCCCGGTTCAAAAATCGTTTCCGCGGGCGCGCCCCGTCTGTGGAACACGGTGTCCGCACTGATGCCGGAAGCCGATGGCCAGCAGCGCTGGGTGGTGAAGCTCGACAAGCTCGGCTGCGCGGTCTCGACCGGATCAGCGTGCTCCAGCGGACAGGAGAAACCTTCGCCCGTGCTGCAAGCGATGGGTTGTTCGGCGGCCGAAGCGGCGCGGGCGCTGCGCTTCAGCGCGGGCTGGGAAACGACGGCGGCGGATTGGGACGCCCTGCTCACGGCCTTGCGCGCGGTTCATGCAAAAGTCGCCCCGGCGCAGAACAAATTGGTGGAAAAAACGGAGGCCTTGCGGTAACAGTTTCCTCGCTCAAGCAACCCAAACTGAAATGTTTTTCGTGCTGTGTTCCGACGCAGCTATAGAACCCAAAGTTTAGGTTGAGTGGGAGGTTGGCCCCGGCTGGATGTGCGGACACAAACTGTGTGTGTGTCTGACGCCCACCGGGGCGTCCTTTTTGAGGCGGGCTTACGAAATACTCCGCGTCAATGCGCCATCTCCTTCGCCTTCCGCAAAAACTCCTGCGCCTGGGGATGGTTGGGTTGCAGCTTCAAAACAATGGAAAATTCCTGCGCGGCCTCCGCGAACTTCCCCAGCCTCGCGAGCAGCACGCCGTAATTCAGATGCGCTTCAACAAACGCCGGCTGGAGCCGCACCGCCTCGGCGAAATGAATTTGCGCCTCGGACGTATTCCCGGCCCACGCCAGTTCCATCGCGAGGGCGAATTGCGCCTCGGCGAATTTCGGATTGGCCCGCACGGCCTGGGCGTAATGGCGCGCGGCTTCGGCGGGGCGGCCCGTCCGCAGCGCGTTGCCGAGGTTGTAATGCGCGACCGCGTTCTTCGGATTGATGCGCAGCGCGGACTCGTAGTGGGCCATGGCGGCCGCACGGTCGCCGCGTTGATTAAGCAGTTTGCCGAGGTTCACATGCGCCGCCGCGTTGTTCGTATCATGGCGCAAGGCCAGTTCATACTGCGCGAGAGCTTCATCCGTGCGGCCCTGCTGCGCGAGGAACTGGCCGAGGTTGACGCGCGCCTCGGCGGACTTGGGCTTGAGGCGCAGCGCCGTCCGCCATTCGCGCTCCGCTTCCGTGGTGCGGCCCAGACTGGCGAGGGCGAGCGCCAGGCCGTTGCGCGCTTCGACCCGCTCGGGGTCGAGCAGTAAGGCCGCGCGAAAGAACGGAAGGGCTTCCTCGCTGCGGCCCGCCGCATCCAAAAGATTGCCGAGGTGATAAGGCGCCTGAGTTTCATGCGGCAACAAGCGCGCCACTTGCGCCCATTGCTCCATCGCGAGGGCCGTCTCACCTTGGGCCTCCAACAGCTTGGCAAAATTTTCGCACAGCACCCAGTCATCCGGCGCGCGCCGGAGCGCGGCGAGATACTGCTCCTTGATCTGCTCCACGCGTTTTGGCGTCAGTGTCGCGCCGAGTTCCTCAATGCGCCGCATCCACTCCGCATCCCGCGCGGTGTGGCCGAACTGCGCGGTGAACGGCGGCTGCTGCAAACGCTTCTGCACCTCCTCGAAGACTTGCAGTCGGTCCCAACCCGTCCACGCCAGCCGCCCGGCGCAGTCTTCGATAGCCGGGAAACCGGCGGCGGCATTCTTTGTCACGGAGGCCGGCAGGGTGCGTACGATCTCATCGAAGAAGGCGCGGGCCAGCGCGTAGTTGCCCTCGAAGGTGAAGTGAACGTGCTCGTAGAAAAACTCCGCGCCCGGAATGTTGTTGGAACTGGCCGCCGCCACCGCGCTCTCTGCCTCCGCAAACAATTCCGGTCTGCCTAGAGTGCGGGCGTGAGCGCGGATGGCTTCATTGATCCCGTCGTCCGCGCGGAACCGCAGCGTGTCGAATTCCTTCGCCCGGTTGAAGTTCGTGCGCGCGGTTGCGTTGCTGCCGAGCGCGAGTTCGACGCGCGCCCGTTGGAAGTAGAGTTCTGCAAATTCATCTGCGCCGCGCGCGCGCGTCTGCGTCGGCAACTGGTTGAAGATGGCTTGAGCCTCGACGAATCGATTGCTGCCCGCGAGGGCCAGGCCCAGCGCCCACTGCTTCTCGAACTCTGGCAGTTCCTGGGCCGTGAGCGCGCGATGCTTGGAGGCGAACGGCGGGCAGTCCCGCAGGTTCACCGCCACCGTGCCCACGACGACTTTCGCGCCCGACGCGTGGCCCTCGTGAATAATCGCATCCAGATTTTCGCGGAAGTGCTCATGCACCCTCGCCATGCGCGGATCATC
>JAYVWQ010000131.1:0-2824 GCA_043785945.1 Akkermansia sp. | reverse complement strand
GTGAGGGTGCCGATCTGGTTGACCTTCACGAGAATCGAGTTGGCCGTGCCGGTGTCGATGCCGCGCTGGAGAAACTTCACGTTGGTGACGAAGAGATCGTCGCCCACGAGCTGGACCTTGTCGCCGAGCTTGTCGGTGAGTTTCTTCCACGTCGTCCAGTCGCCTTCGGCGCAGCCGTCCTCAATGCTGATGATGGGATAGCTGGCGCAGAGCTTGGCGTAGAAGTTCACCAGTTCATCGCCGCTCAGTTTGCGCCCGCTGCTCTTCTTGAAGACGTAGGTTTCCTTCCCGGTGTAGAACTCGGAGGCGGCCACGTCGAGAGCGAGGAAGATTTCCTTGCCCGCCTTGTAGCCCGCGTCCTTGGTCGCCTGGAGGATGACTTCGATGGCCGCCTCGGCGCTGTCGAGCTTGGGCGCGAAGCCGCCTTCATCACCGACGGCAGTGCTGAGTCCCTTCTTCTTCAACACGGCCTTGAGCGCGTGGAAAATTTCCGTGATGGCTTGGAGACCGCTGCTGAAGGTCTTGAAACCCTTGGGCACGATCATGAATTCCTGGAAATCAATGGGCGCGTCGGAGTGCGCGCCGCCGTTGATGACGTTGGCCATCGGCACGGGCAGCACCTTGGCGTTGGGGCCGCCGAGATATTTGAAGAGCGGCTGGCCGAGCGCTTCGGAGGCGGCCTTGGCGGTGGCGAGCGAGACGGCGAGGATGGCGTTTGCGCCGAGCTTGGATTTGGTTTCCGTGCCATCGAGATCGATCATGGTGCGATCCACAGTGAGCTGATCGAGCGCATCTACACCGCGCAGGGCGGGGAGAATCAGCTTCTTCACGTTGGCCACGGCCTTGGCCACGCCCTTGCCGCAGTAACGGTTCTTGTCGCCGTCGCGCAGCTCGATGGCTTCGTGTTCGCCGGTGCTCGCGCCGGAGGGCACGGCGGCGCGACCCATCGCGCCGCCCGCGAGATAAACGTCCACCTCGACGGTGGGGTTGCCGCGGGAGTCGAGGATTTCGCGGGCTTGGATGTCAGAAATATGGCTCATGGTTCAGTGTTCAGTTCAGGTTCAGTTTCAAAACGAGCGTGCATGATTAAGGGCGGAGAAAGTCGAGTCAAGTTGTGAGGTGGGGCGGGCGGGGCGCTGGCAAGAGGCGGGCAAAAATAAATTGAGCAGGACGCTCATGCGGCCTGGGACGAAGTCAGTTTGGCGTTTAACAGAGGCGTTCAGGAATGGGGAACGCTCCCTGGTTATTTCACTTGCGTCCACCCGCCGTGCGCCCGGAAGAACGGGTGATGCTTCGCCCGGAGTGACGCCTGCGCCTGCCTGAACAGCCCGGCCAGGGCGGGTCGGAGCGAAGTTCTTCTGGTGGCCTCGGGAAGCAGATTCAGAAACGATCGTGCCGCCCTTTCCCTCCCCGCGAGCCAACGCTCCAAGATCCAGGCAGGCCGGCATCTCAGTGCCGGCGTGCCTCGGTCCGTCTCGCTTCGGCAGTGCGAGTGCCAGCGGAACTGCTTCACCCACCTCCCGGGTTCAACTCTCGATCAGCATCCGGGCCGGACTCTCGATGAGGTCCTTGATGCGCTTGAGGAACTGCACGGCTTCCCGGCCATCGACCAGGCGATGATCGTAGGTCAGGGCCACATACATCATCGGGCGGATGACCACCTGGCCGGCAACCGCGACAGGCCGTTCCTGAATGGCGTGCAGGCCAAGCACGCCGCTTTGCGGCGGATTAACCAGCGGCGTGGAGAGCAGCGACCCATAGATGCCGCCATTGGTGATGGTGAACGTGCCGCCTTGCAGTTCGTCCGGTCGGATTTTGTTCTCCTTCACGCGCTGGGCGAAATCGGCGATGGCTTGCTCGATCTCAGCGAAACTCATCCGCCCGGCCTCGCGGAGCACGGGCACGACCAACCCGCGGCCGCCGCCGATGGCGATGGCGATGTCGTGGTAGTTGCGATAAACGATGTTGCTGCCGCGAATCTCGGCGTTGAGTTGCGGCACCTCCTTGAGCGCCTCCACGGTCGCCTTGATGAAGAACGACATGAAGCCCAGCTTGATTTTGTAGCGCTCGTGGAACCGCTCCTGGTTTTCTTTGCGCAGCGCCATGACGGCGGTCATGTCGATCTCGTTGAAGGTGGTGAGCAGGGCGGCGGTGTGCTGGGCCGTGACCAGGCGCTCGGCGATCTTCCGGCGCAACAGGCTCATCGGCACCACTTCCTCGGCCCGGTCCCATTCGGCGGGCGCTCTCCCTGGAGTGGCAGACTGAGGCGCGGGTTCTTCCGCTGGGAGCGTTGCGGATCCGGGCGTGGGCGGCACAGTCTTGGTCATGGCGGGAACATCCGCCCTCTCGGACTCAATTGTTTCCGGCGCGCGGCCCCTTTCACTCTTGGCAGGCGGAGCGGCGGGAGCAACGGGGGCTTTGCTTTCCTTCTTGGGGGGCTTCAGGGCTGTTTTCTTCTCTTCCGCAGGCGGCCCCGCCGGGGCGGCGAAGTCACCCGCTTCAATCTCGCCGAGCACGTCCCCGACCTGCACCCGGTCGCCTTTTTTCTTCAGGGCTTTGGTCAGGCGGCCCGCGACGGGCGAGGGCAGTTCCAATGTCGCTTTGTCGGTCTCCAGCACCAGCACGTTCTCGTCTTGGCCCACCGGATCGCCTTCGTTTTTAAGCCATTCGGCAATTTCGACTTCGGTGACGGATTCGCCCACCGAGGGCACTTTGAGTTCGACGATGGTGTTGCTCATACGGGATGGGTCAGTTGCTTGAGGCCAAGAACAGTTTCAGTGTGCGGACGCGGCGACGGCGGGTCTTCACGAAACGCGCGGTCAAG
>JAYVWQ010000130.1:0-6689 GCA_043785945.1 Akkermansia sp. | reverse complement strand
GAACATGAAAGGCGAAGGCTTCCCCAAGGCCAGCGCCTCGTTCAGCGACCGCTTCGGTGGCGTTCCGAAATCTGCCCTCGACGGCAAGGTGAACTACAGCCCCACGCCCATGAATCGCTGGACCAGCTTTGCCTCCACCAACGCCAGCGACTGGCTCGAAGTTGATTTTGGTTCGGCCAAGGAAGTTGGACGCGTGGAGATCTATCTCTTCGATGACCGCGGTGGGGTGCAGGCACCCGAGAGCTACACCGTCCAGTATTTCGCCAACGGTGCATGGCGCAACGTTGTCAACCCGATGACCAAACCCGCCACCCCGACCGGCAGCGCCATCAACACCGCCACCTTCACCCAAGTCAGCACCGCCAAACTCCGCGTCGTCTTCACCCACCAAGGCAAGGCTCGCAGCGGTGTGACTGAACTGGAAGTTTGGAAGGAATGACCTTGTGCGCCATCGCAGCCAGCTAATCTCAATCACCATGAAACGAATTCTCTGTCTGCTCGGCTGTGTTGCTTTGTTCACCACCACGGTTCATGCCGACCTAAAGCTCCATGCTCTTTTCGCCGAGCATGCCGTGTTACAGCGTGACCGGCCGCTGCCGGTCTGGGGTTGGGCTGATCCGGGCGAGAAGGTGACGGTCACGCTCGGCCGCGAATCCGGCCGCACCACAGCGGACCAGGACGGGCGCTGGATGGTGAAGCTCGCGGCCCAGCCCTTGTCCACGCAGCCGCTCACGCTCAAGGTGGCCGGGAAGAACACGATTGAGGTGCGCGACGTGCTGCTCGGTGACGTGTGGTTGTGCGGCGGCCAATCCAACATGGAAATGGCGTTGGGCGGCTGCAATGCGCCCGAAGACATCCAGAGCGCTGACTTCCCCCTCATCCGCCATTTCGGCGTTGGCTACAATTTTGCCAGCGCGCCGCAGGACAACGTGAAGGGCGAATGGCGCGTGTGTTCGTCGAAGGCCGCGGGCGGCTTCACCGCCGTGGGTTTCTATTTCGCACGCCGGATTCAGAACAAGACGAACGTGCCCATCGGTCTGCTGCGCTCGTGTGTGGGCGGGACCAACATCGAGTTGTGGATGTCACAGGACACGTTGCTGGGCACGCCGGAACTGGCGCCCTACGCGAAGCAGATGCGTTCCTCTCTCGATCAATATCAGCGCGACCTCGCCACGGCGTTACCCGGCATCGAGCAATGGACGGCCCGCAGTCGTGAGTTGCAAAGGCTTGGACAATCCATCCCCTTGCCGCCGTCGTGGCCGGAATATCCTTTCGGTGAGCGCTCGATGCGCCCGCGTTGCGTGACGCTGCACAACGGCATGATCGAGCCGCTGGTGCCCTTCGCCCTGCGCGGAGCGATTTGGTATCAAGGTGAGAACAACGCGGATGCCAGCCTCTACGTGGAAAAGAAGCGGGCCATGCTGGCGGATTGGCGCAAGTGGTTCGGCGACGAGAAGCTGCCGTTCTATTTTGTGCAACTGGCCGCCTGGCAGAAGCCCGACGAGAATCCCGGCGGCGGTGGCTGGGGATTGATTCGCGACGCGCAACGGCGTTGCCTCGCCATTCCCTACACCGGCATGGCGTCCGCCGTGGACATCGGCGACACGGAAGACATCCATCCGAAGAACAAAGCCGACGTCGGCGAACGTCTCGCGCTCTGGGCGTTAGCCAACGAGTATGGCGAAAAACTCGAACCCAGCGGCCCGCTGTTTCGTGAGCTCAAGGTTCAAGGCAACCAGGCGCGGTTGGCGTTCGATCACGTCGGTCAGGGATTGATGATCGGCTCCAAGCAAGGCCGTGCGGTGGTAAAAGAGGACAAGACTGGACAGTTGAAGCGCTTCGCCATCGCCGGCACCGATCGCCAGTGGCGCTGGGCGGAGGCGCGTATCGAGGACGGCGTTGTCATTTGCACCCACCCCGAAATTTCCGCCCCCATCGCTGTGCGCTACGCCTATTCGAGCAACCCCACCGGAGCGAATCTCTACAATCGCGACGGCCTGCCTGCGTCGCCGTTCCGCACCGACAACTGGTGAATCGCTCATAAACTCTCGTCCACTTTCAGCGGCTGGGCATGGCATCACCCGCCGCCATTCATGCGGCGTTAATGTGCTTTCACTCAAGGTGGGCCATGAGAACAAGCTGTGATTTTCCGACCAAGAGGACCGATGCGTTTTGCTCTGCATGAAGTGATGCGCTGGTTTCTGACCTTGCTCTTGCTGGCAGTGGCTTCCGCGGCTGGCGCGGCCAGGCCGAACATCCTGCTCATCATCGCCGACGATTACGCCGTGGATGGCAACTCGCTGTTCAACTCGATGAACAAGGGCGCGAAGCCGCCGCCGACGAATCTGTGTCCGCACTACGCGAGCCTTCCCGGCACCACCAACGATGTCGCGACCAATTCCTTGAGCTACTACCACGCGATGGTCGAGGCGCTCGACACCGAAATCGGCCGGTTGCTCGCCGCTCTGCCCGACCGCTCCAACACCCATGTCATTTTCCTGGGCGACAACGGCACGCTCGGCAGTGTCATCCAGCCGCCGTTCATCAGCACGCGCGGCAAGGCCACGCTCTACGAAGGCGGCATCCACGTCCCGTTCATCATCAGCGGCCCGGCGGTCACGAAGCCCAACCGCACCAACGACACGCTGGTCAACCTGGTGGATGTGTTCGCGACGATTCTCGACATGGCCGGCAGCAGCGTCAGCGCCCTGGTGCCGACGAATGTGACGATTGACGGGCAGAGCCTGATGGGCGCGCTGCAAACGACGAACGTGCTCTCGCGCCGCGCCTACTCGGAACTCTTCGGCGGCACCATCTCCACCAACGTGGGCGGACAGGCGTTGCGCGACGAGCGCTACAAGCTCATCCGCTTCACCAGCGGCTCGGAAAGGTTCTACGATTTGCAGAGCGACCCGACGGAACTCACCAATCTTCCCACAGGTTCTTTGACGACCGCGCAACAGCAGTATCGCGACCGGCTGACCTTCTGGCTCTGCGGCGACAAAACCAACGCGGCCCCGCGCATCACGTCGCAGACCTGGAGCAACGGGCAGTTCTCCTTGAGCGTCACCCAGGCCGCGAGCTACGCGCTGTGGCGCTGCGATAATGTCAGCACAACCTACTGGGCACCGCTGACGAACGCCGTGGCCGTGACCAACGGTTCGACCGTGACGCTCAAGGATGTCGCGCCGCCGGTGACGCGAGCGTTCTACAAGGTGGTGAGGTGAACACGGCCTGCCATTCATGCTGCGTTAATGTGCCTTGGCGTAGGTTGGCAGAATGACATCAGCGATGCTCTCAGTGGTTTGATTCCTCGCAGCTCTCCAGCCAGCAGCCGCGCACGACTGGCATCGGCACGATGATCCGCAGTTCGTCACGCTCCAACCGCTCACGCTGGCGGAGGCGGAGATCATCGCCGAGGAATCGCGCGCGATTCAATTGGCGGCAATCGCGCCGGTCCAGGTTGTGTTGGCCGACAACACGGCGACCACGTCTCCAGTCTCTCCCGCGTTCGCGGCGGTCTTTGCGCCGTTCGCGCCCCCAGTAAAGACACGTTCGGACGAGCGATTCTTTTACGTCGAGTCGGACGGCCTGCCGTCGCACGGAATGATGGTGGGCATCACGGCATGGCAGCAGCAGGTGCCGCTGCCGCACTCCTATTTCGGCGACAACGCCTGGCGCATCCCGCTGCATCCCGTCCCGGCGAAGACGCCCGCGTCCATCAGGAATCGTTTTCTGCGCGGGGCCATTGCGCTCGCGGCGAACGGCATCCCGATTTTCAATCCGCAGAACAATCGCGGCGAAGTTTCGCAGGAGATTGGCGAACTGGATCAGTGGGGAGGGCATTGCGGGCGCGCGGATGATTACCATTACCACGCCGCGCCGCTGCACTTGCAGAGCGTGCTGGGAAAGGCGTTGCCCGTCGCCTACGCGTTGGATGGCTATCCGATTTACGGACTCACCGAGCCGGATGGTTCGGTGCCGTCAAAACTTGACGCCTTCAACGGTCACGAAACCGCGACGCTCGGCTACCACTACCACGCCTCGACGAAATATCCTTACGTCAACGGCGGCTTCCACGGTGAAGTGGTCGAGGCGGGCGGTCAGGTGGACCCGCAACCTTCGGCGGGCGGTTGCGGCGCGGGCATGCCCTTGCGCGGCGCACGCATCACCGGCTTCACGTCGAAGGACAACCAGAGCTTCAGCCTGAAATGCGAAGTCGGCGGCGAGACGCGCTCCATCAACTACGCGGTGACGGATGGCAAAACCGCGCGCTTCGATTACGTGGACGGCCGTGGCCAGGTGACGACCGAGACTTACTCGCAACAGGGACGCGGCCCCGGTGGTAACGGTGGTTCGAGGAATGGCCCCGGCCGGCGTGGCCCGCATGCCGAGGATGGTCAACCGCCGGCAGATCGCGCGCGGGGCGGCCGGCTCGCGACGAAGGCGGTTCGGTGGCGGCGAAGAAATCCACGCCGAAGCGGAGCGGGAACTTCGCACTCCGTAGTTCAGCCGTAGCCGACGGCGGCGAGATGACCTGGTCGAACGCGATCACTTACGCCGCGACCAACACGCTCGGCGGCGTCAGCGCGGGCACATGGCGGCTGCCGAACATTCACGAGCTGGCCAGCATCCTCGTTTACAACCGCGAGAATCCGGCGCTGAACACGAACTACTTTCTCTCCCGGGGGCGGCACCAACGCCGACTACTGGTGGTCGCGCGACCCGCAGGCCACCGACCCGACGCGCGTCTGGGAAGCGAACGCCGGCGGCGGAGTCGGCCCCAAACTGCAAACCGAGACGCTCAGCGCCGGCGGCACGTTTCGCTTCCACGGCCGCCTCGTGCGTGGTGCGGCGGCTCCGACCAACTCGCCGCTCCACCATTACGTCATCCACGGCAACAGCACCGTGACCGACGTCGATAGGGGCTGATGTGGCAGCAGGGCGAAATCGGCGCGACGCTCGACTGGACCAACGCCCTCCTTTACGCCGAGAACCTCGCGCTCGGCGGCTTCACCGATTGGCGTCTGCCAAACCTCAAGGAACTCGAATCGCTCAACGACGCAACCCGGGCCAGTCCGTCCATCGTGACGAATTATTTTCCCGCCGCGAAATCCGCGCGCTACTGGTCCTCAATCTCGCAAAATAACCGCTCGACCAACGCCTGGTGGAACGAATTCAACCTCGGCATCACCAGCCAGAGCCCAAAGATTTCGAGCTACTGGGTGCGCGCCGTGCGCGGCGAATTCAGCAACACCCCGCCAGCGCTCGCGGCGATTTCCAATCGCATTGTCAACGCGGGCGTCACCCTCCAGTTCACCAACACCGCGCGCGATGCGGAAACCGCCCCCGGCTTCCTGACCTACAGCCTGCTCACCACCACGAGCGGCGCAACCCTCAACGCGACCAGCGGCATCTTCACCTGGCGTCCCGCCGTCGCGCAGGCGGGCAGCACGAACCTCTTCAACATCGTTGTCGCCGACCCCGGTTCGCCGATCCAGACCGCCACGCGCCCTTTCACCGTGACCGTCAACCCGCTCGTCGGCGCGCGCCTCTAGCCTGCCGTGCTCAGCAACGGGTTGTTCCGATTGTCCATCACCGGCGACCTCGGCCCTGACTACACCGTGCAGGCCTCGGCCAATCTCACGACCTGGATCAACCTCTTCGTCACCAACTCGCCCGCACGTCCGCTGACCTGGACCGACACCACCGCCAGCCATTTCCTCCAGCGCTTCTACCGCGTGTTGCTCGGACCTTGAAAGTCGCCTGGACGCGAAAAGTTGTGCTGAGTTTCACGCTGGTGTTGAATTGCCAACCAAGACGAGGACGGGATTCGAGCACAACATCTGGAGAGAACCCGTTCGACCGGGCGTCGTATCAGGTTCAAGTGTCCATGAAAATTGCAGCATACTTGCTTGGTTCCCGACCCTCGCCGCTCGTTGGGCGGCGAAGAGTCGGAGGTTGCGCCTCGAACTTGGTTTCAAAATCCTGACATAAATCATGAACTCCATTCGCTTATTTATCACCGTCTCGTCATGGCTCGCGGTGTCGGCCTTCGCTGCGGCTCCCTACGAAGGCTGGCCCCGCAACGGCTCCATTTTTGTTCTCACCACGCCCGAGGGCGCGAACTTGCCGGCGTCGGCTTCGGTGGAGGGCTTTCCGCTGCTGGTGCGGCTGCACCAGGACTGGTTCGACTTCTCACAGGCGAAGGCGCGCGGCGAGGACGTGCGTTTCTCCACGAGCGCGGGCGAGGTGCTGGCTTTTGAGATCGAAGAATGGGATGCGGCGGGCGGCACAGCGAGCATCTGGGTGCGGGTGCCGCGCATCGTGGGGAATGCGCGGCAGGAGATTCGGATGCACTGGGGCAAGTCCGACGCAGCGAGTGAGTCGAATGCGAAGGCGGTGTTCAACGAGTCGAATGGCTACCTGAGCGTGTGGCATTTGGGCGACACGGTGCTTGATGAAGTCGGCACGTTGGAATCGAAGGACACCGGCACGACAGTGACGGCGGGTATGGTGGGGAAGGCGCGTCACTTCGCGGGGAAGCAGGGTGTGTTCGGCGGTGAGAAGATTGAAGGCTATCCGCAGGGTTCGGCGGCTCACAGTTCGGAGGCGTGGTTTCGAGCGGAGAACTCGAACGGCAGGATTATCGCCTGGGGCAATGAGCAGGCTCAGGGCAAAGTCGTGAT
>JAYVWQ010000129.1:0-4055 GCA_043785945.1 Akkermansia sp. | reverse complement strand
CATCAAATTACTTTCTGCTGAAAACAAAATCGTTCCTGCGTCATCCTGGCGAGTCGGGATTCACGCACAATTACGAATGTCGATTAAATCAGCGGTTCCTTAACGGTTCCTTGGGCTTTTCTTCACTCATACGGTTGTTCAGGCGGAACGCTTCCCGTTTCTATTCACAAATCCCTCCGCCATCCGGCGGCGAGCGTGAACTTCATTTTCTACGCTGGCGGCATCTTCCCCGTGATCCGGGCCAGCGTGGAAAGCACCGTGGCCTGGTCGTCGTCGAAGTCACCATGATGACGCGCGTGCGAGGCATCGGGTGATGCTCCTTCCGGCAGGCCGTTCGGGCTGCGCACCCATTCGGCGCCGGGCCGGCCAAAGAGCGGCACCTTGGCCGGATTCTTTTTGCGCAAGGTTGCCTCGTCGGGCACTTGGAAGAGCGCCCGGTCTTCGAGAATGAAATTCTCCATCCCGAGCAGCGGCTCGCCATCGAGAAAGAACAGGCCGGACTTGTCCTCGCATGCGTTCGACACCAGGTAGAGCAACGACTTGTGATAGATGTTCCCGCAATCGTCGTCCTGCTCGGCCGCGTCCTTCAGCGTGAACAGGGAGAATCGCTGAATCGCCCCGCTCTGAATCGAGGGTAGATAATACTCCCGGAAAAACTTCATCGTGCAGGCCGGCGCCCAGAGCGCGACGGATGCAATCGGAATCCCGTTCGCGGCCAGCCATTGCACCACCGGCCCCATGAAGATGCTGCCCGCGCTGTGGCCCGCCAAATGGATTTCCCACGAAGGATCGGCCTTGCGCAGCGCCTTCAATTCCTCGAGGAGAATTTTGGCCCCGCCTTTCGCGCCTTTCGTCGCCAGCACGGCGTTCTCTTTCATCTCGCCCCAAACCGGCTTGCCCACGGGCCGCGCCACGGGCTCCAGCGTGTCGTCCAGTCGGTCGAGCATGAAGTTCTTGGTCGCGTCAAAGAAGCCCTCCGGTTTCCGGCTCGACAGCGCATCGTCCAGAATGTTTTTCAATGTCGTCCACAAATCTGTCTTCCAGATGAAAGCCAGCGGATAGACCTGCGCCTCCAGCAAGGGCTGGCGATACTTCTCCACCGTTTGCAGCGCGCCGTTTTCCGAGACCAGCCCGCCATGTGCGTAGAGCAGCAGCCGTTTCTTCGCCCAGCCCTGCGCCAGAGCGGGCAGGTCGTGCTGCACCAGCGCGCTCACCTCCGCCTGCGTCGTGCCGAACATGCCGTCCGGGCGTAGCTCGCCCTCGTTGCCGATGCTGATAATGTGCGGGCGCAATTCGCCGAAGGTGAACTCGATGCGCGCGCCCAAGTGGGCGAGAGACGCGCCGCCGGCCGCTGGCTGCCGCACGGCCACCGGAGCCCCGAGGCGCGCGACCCACACGTCCGTGCCGTTGACCATCCAGTCGTCGTAGCTGATGCGTGCGAACCCCTTGCGCCCCCAACCCGGTCCCCACGAATTTTGAATCCAGAAACCGCTCTCGTCGCAGCCCACAATGGCGAAGGCGTGCCCGCCCAGCAGCTTCGTCTGGAACGGAATCAACCCATCCGCGCCGGTCTGACCCCAGCCCTCATGCACCCGGCCCGTGGCGTAAAGCACGCCCACCTCGGCCAGTGCGCTGTGCATGGCCACGATGTTCTGGTGGTTCACGCGGAAGTAAGCCCCGAGCGGACGCCGCGCCGCGTCCGTGGCCCGCGCTGGCGTGAGCGTGCCGCCCGCCTGGGCCATTTCATAAGGCCACTCGACCTCGCCGCACACGCCGTGCTTGTGCCAGCCCTTCATGGCTCCGCGCGCGCTGGAGCCGGAATAATTCTCACCGGGCCACTCGTCGTAACGACGCGCCATCTCGTAAAACATCCGGGCACTGGTGCGGCTGCCGCTCGGCACCACCCGGCGGGTCCAGAGGAGGTAATTTGCCACCGCCGCCAGGCCGAAACCAGTGCAAGCTCCCTCCTGACCCTGGTTCAGCACCGGCCCATTCAGCACGGGCGGATAATTCAGGAACCGGCTCAGGTATTCGTCCACCGTGCGGCGCACCGGCACCTCGACCAGCGTGGGCACGTACATCAAGTCCCGGAAATCCACCGTGTCCGGATGCACGTCCTGGAGCTGGGCCAGCGACACGGGGATATTGCCCAGCGGCGCAGCCGAGCCAGCGCCCCCGCTGCCGTCCGCTCCCGCCATCGCCCCGACGCGACGCGGCGGGGCCGACGGGCCGCCTCGCCCTGCGGCGGAGGTTTTCGGTTGTTTGGATGTTTTGCTCTTTTTCGGTTTGGGCATAATGCGTTCCTTTCGAATCGGGCTATTTTAGAACAGTTTTAATCGGTTCGGAGTCGCATCACCCTGACGTCGGCATGCACAGAATCAACTCTCCCAAATCCCGCGCCCGCGACGCTCAATGCCGCTGCGAGCAGGGAATGGCTGACGGGGTTGACAGGGTCGAAGGGCATGACCGGAACTCATTGATTAAGTAAGTTTCGCGCCCACAAAGGTCGCCGCGCTGATCCCCATCAGCCCCAACAGCGTCCCGCTGAATTCGGGCATACTCAGTTCATTGATCACGGAAACGCCGAAGATGATTCCGAGCACCAACGTCCAGACAAAAATTTGGAACCGGGGCACGCTCACGCCGTTGTTATCCGAAAGAATATCCGCCAGGAACTGCCCGATGAATTTGATGTTCTGAATCCGGACTATTGCGGTCTGAACATTCCCACTCCCGGCCGGCGGGACGACGGGTGGATTAGCCACCGCGTCCCCACCGGACGACTTGGGGACTGGTTTCTCCAACATCGCGGACGCGAGATAAGTGCCGGCACTGATGCCGATCAAGGCGAGGACACTCGCATTCAAAGTTGCCAGATCGCTCGTCACCACCCAGATGAAGACGAATGACATGGCCGTGATGAAAAGCCAGAAGGCCGCCTGGGTGCGGCTCAGGCTGTAGGGATAGCGACCGTGGCTGTCCGGTTCCGGGCTGCGCAACACATTGCTGAAAATCGCCAGCATCACGAAGGCGACCAGCAGGATCACGAACAGTGCCACCCAGGGAAATGTCCACCCGTTCCATTCCAGCACCGTCAGCGTGGTGTCCCGCGCCAGCGGATCCACCAGCAACGACGGATCGCCCTGCACGCCCACGCTGATGAGCAGGGGTCGGATGTGATCCTCGATGGGATTGCGCAGAAGCGGCGCCCAGATGGCCTTGGTCGCCGCCGTGCGCTTTAACTGAAAACGCAACGTGTTTGTTTCCAAGCTCAACCCGGTAGGCTGCACATCGGTTAATTCATTGCCCTCCACGAACAGCGCAATCTTCTTCGACTTCAACCGCGCCACGGTCATCAAGTTGGGCAGGTCGCTTACCTGCACCCAGATCGTGTCACCAAGCACGAAGTTGGTCGGGCCGACGTGGGTGACGTGCGCCTCCGCAAACCGCACCGGCGGAGTGGGGGCCGGAGCTTGCGCGAAACCTGATCGCGCCACGGCGACCAGCATGAGCGGGATTAGGAAAATTTGTTTCATGGATGTCTCCTTCAATTCACCACCACCGTCTCCTCATCCCCGAACGGGCCGGGGGCCGCCTCGTTGACCGCGCGCGTCTTGATTTTCGCCTTCGGATCATGATTTGGTGGGTCAGGGGCAACGCGTATCCAAGGTCACCGCCGATGTGGGGACACCAATCAGCGGAAAGGGTGGATTCACCACCGTGCAGGGTGGAGACGGCTTGCGGTCGATGTCGATGTCCACATAACCGGGATCCTCGTCGCGAGTAATGACCCCTTCCGAGTCGGCCGGACAAGGGCCCCGCATTGTCAGCAAGCGAACTCTGTCATTTAATTTCATAGGTATTTATTTCGAGGTGGTTGGTTGGAGCATGAGGGCGTGCGCGTTCAGGGTGGATTCCAAGCGCATCAACAGATTGGTGCGCCCCGTGAGGTCTGCGGAGTCTAGAGCCTGTCATGCACTTTGTTCAAGCGGGCGTGTGAGAAATAAAGCTGTACGAACGGGGCACTTACGGGCATCAAGCTCGGGATGGCGAAA
>JAYVWQ010000128.1:0-7492 GCA_043785945.1 Akkermansia sp. | reverse complement strand
GGATCAAACGCCCCACGCCCTGGCGAAATTTCAGAATCGCCTCGGGCAGCGAAAACTCGCCGAAGGAATTTCCGCCCCGTGCTTCAATCGCCTCGATGCGCGCTTCGATGAGCGGGTGATCCGGCACCGCGAAGGGGAGGCGCGTGATGATGACATTGGAGAGCGCCTCGCCCGGCACGTCCACGCCCTGCCAGAAACTGTCCGTGCCGAAGAGCACCGAGTCGATGTCGTCCTTGAACTTGTCGAGCATGACCGAGCGGGGTGTGCCCGTGCCCTGCACATGGCATTCCAGGCCTAGCTTGTCGAAGAACGGCTGCATCCGTTCCGCCACCTCCTGCATGAGCTTGTAACTGGTGAAGAGGACGAAGGCCTTGCCGTGCGTCTGTCGCAGGAATCGCTCGATGTTTTCAACCAGCGCATCGGTGTAACCGCGATCGCGCGGGTCGGGCATTTTCGCCACGACGAAGAGCTTCATCTGCTTCTCGTAATCAAAGGGCGAACCGACTTGCAGCAGCGTGGCCCGCTCCGCGCCGACCTTGCGCGCGAAATACTGCATGGCCTGACCTGGGGCCTTGGCCTTTGAACCTTGGACCTCAGAACTCACCGAGAGCGTGGCACTGGTCATGATCACCGACGTATCCGACTCGAACAGCCGGGCGCGCAGAAACGCCGCCACATCCACGGGCGCGGCGTTCAAGGTGAGGTTGCGCTGCGTTTTGCCGCCGCGCTCGACCCAATAGACGTATTCCTCCGAGCTTTGGCTGAGGAACAGGGCCACGCCCTCGCGCAGTTCGGCGAGCCGGCGGTTGCACTCCACCAGTTCCTGCCCGGTGTCCTTGTCCTCGCTGCCCTTGATCAATTCGCTGACCGCCTCGCGCAGCCGCTGGATGGGGAGCGTCATGTTATCCGACACCAGATCGGCGCGGCGGATGCGCAGTTCGGTCCAGGCGCGCTGCGAACGGTAGGTGCTGGCGTCGCTCTTGGCCCGCACCTCGGCGGCGTCCTTTTGCTGGCGCGATAAATTTTCGCACGCGTCCTCGACCTGCCCGAAAAACTTGTCGCTCTCGGTCAGCACATTAGCCACGAGCTGCACCGCCTTGCCCTGACGCAACGTCGCGAGCAGGCCCTTCTCCGTGCGCGGATTCCACAGCCGGTTCAGCGAGTAGCGCAGTTGCCCGCTGGAAACACTCAACCCGATGTGCTTCGAGGCCACGCTCTCGACGGTGTGCGCCTCGTCAAAAATCACGAAGTCGTTCTTGAAGAGGATGCCGCCCTCCTGGTCCTCGTCCACGGCCGGCAGCAGGGTGAAGAAGAGGGTGTGGTTCAGCACCAGCACGTCGGCGGCAAGAATCTTGTGGCGCGCACGCTGGAAGAAGCAGATGCCGTGGTCCTTCCCGAAGTCGCTGGCAAAGCCGCAAATTTTGGGCGAGCACAGCCCGCGCTCCGAGCAGACGTGGGACCAGACCTTCATGTCCGGCTCGATTTCAAAATCCGAGAGGCTGCCCGTGGTGGTCGTCTTGCTCCACTCCTGGATGCGCCGCAGTTCCTCGACCTCGGGCGAGGTGAAGAGGCTGTCCGCCTGCATCAGGGCCTTGTGCAGACGGCGCGAGCAGAGGTAATTGCTCCGGCCCTTGAGCATGGCGAAGGCGAATTTCACCGGCAGCACGGCCTCAAGCATGGGCAAATCTTTTTGCGTGAGTTGCTCCTGCAAATTGATGGTGTGCGTGCAGATGACGGCCTTTTTCTTCCGCGCCATGGCGAAAAGAATGGCGGGGATCAGATAGGCCAGACTCTTGCCCACGCCCGTGCCGGCTTCCACCGCGAGGTTTTCCCCGTGCTCCAGCGCGTGGGCCACGGCCACGGCCATCTGCTGCTGCTGCGGGCGGTACTCGAAGTTCTTCGCGCGGGACAGGATGCCGGTGGGCGAGAAAATTTCCTCCACCTGCCGAACCAGATCGACGGAAGAACCCGCGGGCTGCTGCTCGATGGTGCTGATCATGATTGGGGCCACAGCGCCGTGGGCGCGACGAGTGGCGGAAAGAAAATGCAAATCACGCCGCGAGCGTAACGATCCCGGAAGGGCGGTTCAAGTTGCGCGCACGCTGCGACACTTCACGTTTCAAACCGCTGGGTGTGCGCTCGGCATAAATTGATGAATGTCTCCTCCGCCATCGTCAGCCTCCGCCCGCGCCAGTGCAGGATGCCCCAGGCCCGCTTGAGCTTGCGCTTGCCCAGCGGCAGTGAAACGAGTTCGCCCACCTCCAGTTCCTTGCGGGCAATCCACGGCGCGAGGATGCTCACGCCCAGCCCCAGCTTCACCAGTTCCTTGATCGCCTCCATGCTGCCGAACTCCATGACCATGTTCAGCACCATGTCCTCGCCCCGGAAATATTCCTCCACCAGTTCGAAGGTGAAGCTGTTCTTGTTGTAGAGCACGTAGTGCTGCCGCGAAATTTCCTCGCGCACCACTCGCCCGGCCTGGGCCCACGGATGCGACGGGGCCATGACGAAATACATTTCATCGGTGAACAGCGGCACGAAGTCGAAATCATCGTCGCGCTTCGGCTCCAGCGAGATGGCCAGATCGATCTGGCTGGTGCGCAGCAACTCGAGGGCTTCGCGCGTGTCGCCCGGTTCGACGTGAATCATCGCCTGCGGATAGCTCTTCTTAAACTCGTTCAGCACCTCGGGCAGGATGTACTGGCAGGCCGTGGTGCTGGCTCCCACGCGCAGCCGTCCATGACCCCACTTGTTCAGTTGCTGGATCGATTCACGCGCGGCGGACATCTCCAAAAGAATCTTATCCGCGTGCTGAAGCAACTGCTCACCGGCTTGGGTGAGCAAAACTTTTTTGCTCATTCTGTCGAAAAGCCGACAGCCCAAGTCGGTCTCCAAGGCCTTCATGGAATGGCTGACCGCCGATTGGGAAAGATGCAATTCGCGGGCGGCCATGGTGAAACTGCCGCGTCGGGCGAGCGTGGCAAAGGCCCGAATCTGCCGTGTGTCGAGAGGTTGCGTCATCGATGAACTCACTTCATGGCCGCGCGGAAAAGTATGTCGCCGGCCTCGTCTCAGCGAGGTCGGTCGTGAGCACGGACGCGGCTACGCCGTGCTGAACGGTTCGCTGCCTAGCAAAACAAAAGCCAAGAGATGAACCGAGTGCTTCGATGTTCTTCAATTCGTTCATTGTGGGACATTCGCGGGCCGACCGTCCTCGGTCTGCTGAACGGGTCTCAACAGTTGGCCTCGCCGCCGTTCGCAGGCTGCGCGAAAGGCGACACGCCTCTTCAATCTTCTCAGCACAGGGCGGGTAATCTCCACCAACATGCGTGATAAAAGTGCGCGGCCATCCCGTGCCCTGTTTATGGGCCTGCCCCCAATCCATGAGGCGTTTCGATTGATCCTGCCGGAACATTGCATCACCACTTTTGCCCGGATGGCACACGCGGAGCTTAGTCGAATTGATGGCGGAACCTTCGCTCGTGGACGAGTTGCTGGCCGACCAGCAGCGTTTGACTGCGGTCGAGCGATTTTCCCGTGCCCACGACGCGCACACCGCTCCGGCGCAGGCGAAGCACTACCGCGACTTGATTCCGCTGACTGTTCCGGCGGCGGGCGAGCAATACGCCTTCGAGGTGGAGCTGGACAAATGTTCCGGATGCAAAGCCTGTGTCACCGCCTGCCATAACCTGAACGGACTCGATGACAACGAGACGTGGCGCGAAGTCGGGCTGCTCATTCCTGAACCGAAGCGGCGGCGTTCTGCGCCTTCCCCCGTGGCCATTGAGTTCAAGAAACCCGCGCTCAATCCGAGCCTCGGAACTTCGACTGCGACGACTCTGCAACACGTCACCACGGCCTGTCATCACTGTGTGGACCCGGGTTGTTTGAACGGCTGTCCGGTGCTGGCCTACGAAAAAGATCCCGTGACCGGCATCGTGCGGCATCTCGACGACCAGTGCATCGGCTGCCAGTATTGTGTGTTGAAATGTCCGTACGACGTGCCGAAGTACAACGCGCGCCTCGGCATCGTGCGCAAGTGTGACATGTGCTCCAGCCGTCTGGCCGTCGGCGAAGCCCCTGCCTGCGTGCAAGCGTGTCCGAACGAGGCCATCCGCATTACGAAGGTGAACACGAGCACGGTGACCATCGAGTTTCGCGAGCGCGGGAAAGATTTTCTGAACGGCGCACCGGCGGGTGATTACACGCTGCCGACCACGATCTATCGGAGCGCGGACAGCCATGTCCGCACGAACATCAACGGCGGAGAACTCGCGGACTCGGCGGTCCGCGCTCCGCAGTTGATCGCCGCCGATTCCACAGCTTTGCTACCGCAGCCCGCGCACTGGCCGCTGGTGGTGATGCTGGTGTTGTCGCAGGCGTCCGTGGGCGTGGCCATCATCGCTGCGTTGCAACAACCCGCGCCCCTTTCGCTGCTGTTGTTTTCGCTCGCGCTCGCGGTGGTGGGATTGGGTTCCAGTGTGTTTCATCTCGGCCGTCCCCTTGGCGCATGGCGCGCGTTCCTGAATCTCCGACGCTCGTGGATGAGCCGAGAGATTGTGGTCTTCGGCATGTTCCCACCGCTGCTGGCGACGGCGGTCGCCCTCGCGTTTGGAGCGCCGATTTTCAAATCGGCGCAGCTCACCCATCTGCTCCGAGTCGGTTTGGAAACCGGCGCTCCGATCATCGGCCTGCTCGGCGTGTTCTGCTCGGTGATGATTTACCACGACACCCACCGCCCGCTCTGGCATCTGCGGCGCAGCCTGCCGCTTTTCTTCGGCACCATGCTCGCGCTCGGTGCGGCAGGGGCGGCCATGTTCCTTCCATCCTCAAGGCTGCTTACGGTGGTCGTCCTAGCCAGCAGCGCCAAGCTGCTCGTGGAAATTCTCACGATTCGCCACATCACCGACCGCACGCTGACGCCGTTGAAGAAAACGGCGTTGCTCATCACCGGCCGGTTTCAGCACATCGCCATCGTGCGTGTTGTCTGCCTGGTTCTCGGCGGCATCGGTCTGCCGCTGTTGTTGACGGTGAATATATTTGCCTCGCCCATGCCCGTCGCGGTGCTGGCGTTTGGGGTGCTGCTCGTCGGAGAATTGCTCGAGCGCTGCCTCTACTTCACCACGGTGGTCGCGCCGAAAATGCCGGGAGGCGTGCCGTCATGAAATCGGTCACAATCAAAATTGCGCCGCTGTTGCGCCAATGGTCGGGACCATTGACCAAGGAACTGGTCCAGCGTCCCGGCGACTTCGGTCTCGGCAAAGTTCCCTCGCGTCTCCAGCCCGATGGCACCACCACCATGGTCTGCGGCTTCTGCTCCACGGGTTGCGGGCTGAACGTGCATCTGCGCGACGGCCAGGCCATTAATCTGAGTGCGGCGAGCGACTACCCGGTGAACCTCGGCATGGCCTGCCCGAAAGGCTGGGAGGCGCTCACGCCGCTGGCCGCACCCGACCGCGCGACGACACCGCTGCTGCGAAATGAAAGCGGCAAACTTGAAGCCGTCGATTGGGACACCGCGCTGCAAGTCTTCACCGTGCGGATGAAAGCCATCCAGGATCAGCACGGCGCGGAGTCGGTGGCGTGGATTGGCACTGGCCAAATCCCCAACGAGGAGTTGGCCTTCCTCGGTGCGCTCGCCAAGTTCGGCATGGGCATGTTGCATGGCGACGGCAACACGCGCCAGTGCATGGCCACGGCCGTGACGGCTTACAAGGAGTCGTTCGGCTTCGACGCTCCGCCCTACACCTTCAAAGATTTCGAGGAGTCGGATGTCATCGTGCTCGTCGGCTCCAATCTGTGCATCGCGCATCCCATCATGTGGCAGCGCGTGCTGATGAATCCGCACCAACCGGAGATCATCGTCATCGATCCGCGCCGCACCGAAACGGCGATGGCCGCCACGCAGCATTACGCGCTTCAGCCGAAGAGTGATCTGACGCTGCTCTACGGGTTGGCGCGGATGTTGATTGAACGCGGCTGGGTGGATCCAGAGTTCATCGCGAAGAACACGAATGGGTTTGAGGCGTTTGAAAAGTTCCTTTGTAGCAGCCGAGGTGACGAGGCTTCATCTGAAAAAACGGGAATGGATCAGAGCCTCCTTACGTCGGCTGCTACGAGTTTTGATGAGGAATCCGTCGCGACGGCCACCGGTCTCTCGCTCGAACAACTGCACCGCCTTGCCGAAACGATTCATCAGGGCAAACGCGTTTCGTTCTGGTGGACGATGGGCGTGAACCAGGGGCACGAGGGCACGCGCACGGCGCAGGCGATCATTAATCTCGCGCTGATGACCGGGAACATTGGGCGGCCGGGCACAGGGGCGAATTCCATCACGGGCCAGTGCAATGCAATGGGCTCGCGGCTCTTCAGCAACACGACCAATCTGATCGGCGGCCACGACTTCACCAAGGCCGAGCATCGCGAGAAAATTTCCAAATTGCTGCGCGTCCCGGTCGAAAATATTCCGGCGCGGAACAGCCTGGCTTACGACCAGATTCTCGACGGCATCGAGACGGGGAAGATCAAGGCACTCTGGATTATCGCCACCAACCCGGTGCATTCGTGGATTCAGCAGAAGCGCGCGCAGGAACTGCTCGCGAAGCTCGACTTCCTCGTGGTGCAAGACATGTACGCCAGCACTGAGACGGCGCAGGCGGCTCATCTCGTCCTGCCCGGCGCGGGCTGGGGCGAGAAGGACGGCACGTTCATCAACTCCGAGCGGCGTTTCGGGCTGCTCAAGAAGGTGGCGCGCGCGCCGGGGCAGGCGCTCTCTGACTTCAAAATTTTCCAGCTCATCGCGCACTACTGGGGATGCGCGGAGCTGTTCCGCAAGTGGACTTCGCCCGAGGCCGTCTTCCAAATTCTCAAGCGGGTCAGTGCCGGACAGCCCTGCGACATCACGGGCATCCGCGATTATCGGATGCTGGATGAATGTGGTGGGGTGCAGTGGCCGTGGAGCGAGGAGAGTTGCAGGTTGAAAGTTGAAAGTGACGGGTTGAATCAAGCTAGCGTCCTCAACTTGCAACCTGCAACCCGCAACCTGCAACCCGATCAAGAGCGCCGCCTCTTCGCCGACGGCCGCTTCTACCACGCCGACGGCAAGGCCCGCTTCATCTTCGAACTCCCGCGCCCCGTGCCGGAACCGACCTCGAAAGAATTTCCCTTCGTGCTCCTGACCGGGCGCGGCACTTCGGCGCAGTGGCACACGCAGACGCGCACCGGCAAGTCGGACGTATTGCGCAAGCTGTATCCCGAGCGCGCCTACGTGGAGGTGGCGGCGGCGGATGCGGACGCGCTGGGTTTGGAGAGCGGGGCCAGGGTGCGGGTGCGTTCGCGGCGGGGCGAGATCGAGGCCACGGTGTTTGTCTCGCCCTCGGTCTCCGCCGGACAAGTCTTCATGCCCATGCATTACGCAGAGACAAACCAGCTCACGCTCTGGCATGTGGACCCGTATTCGCGCCAGCCGAACTACAAATCCTGCGCGGTGGCG
>JAYVWQ010000127.1:0-9633 GCA_043785945.1 Akkermansia sp. | reverse complement strand
ACGGGACGGCAATCATCAAAAAAAAAGCCATGAAAACTAAATCAACAAAATCACAGTCAGCGCCAGGGCTCCGAGTCCAGTCCAGCAATCATCAAGCGGCACCGGCAGCAGCACCGGCAGAGAAGAGCGGGCTTCTGCACATTGACCACGAGCAGCGGAAGGCCAATCGGCTGTTGCCCACCGAGCAGGTTTTGGATCTGTTGCAGCGGCGTTTGCGTCGGGCGTATGAGCTTGCGGAGGTTGTCGGCCAGTGGGTTTGGGTCACGTTCCGTGAGCGGCAGCCCCGTGAGATTACCGCCGAGCTTTCGCAATTGGGCTTTCATTGGAACAACCAGCGGCAGGCGTGGCAGCACCCTTGCGGGCACTTCACCACTGGCGCGCAGCGCGACCCCCGCGCCACCTACGGCAGCCGCTTTGCGGCGGATTCACAGGCCGCCTGATTCACTGGAGACATTGACCATGAGAGGATCACGCCGACGCCTTCCTATTCCGCAGCATGAGTTTGGCTTTACGCCGGACACGTTCCGCTTGATGCAGGACACGGCGACCGACGGAGAGCGCATGGCCCGCGAGCGTGCCGAGGCTGAACAGGCCCGGTGCCTCGCGGACGCGGCGCAGAACCTTCTCTTTCACCACAAGGACATTTCCCATGACTAACTTTTCATTCCGACTGCGCGCGGGCGACCTCATCGAATACGAGGGGAAGCCGTGCCGCGTGTTGCGCGTCAGCGAGTCCAGCGCCGTTGTTGCCATCACGAAGCCGCCGCGTGAGTTCGTCACGCTTTTTGGCGTGCGCGTTCGCATCCAGCCCAAGCCTGCGCTGGTTCGCATCTCTCCCAACTCTGAAATCCCGATTCTGAACCGCCCATGAATACTCCATCATCCAACGACGGGCCTTTCGGCCCCGTCATCTACAGCTACACCCGCGCTCAGGCTGTCGCCGACGGCGGGCAGGTTGAAGTGACCAGCACAGCACGCGAGGCGGGGATTTCCTTCCCCGTTTTTCTCACGCGCGGCGTGTTTGATTCCTTCGTCGCCGTGCCGCCGGGCGTGACAGCCCAGGACGAAGCGGGGCGGCTCTGGGATATTGTTTGGATGCTGCGCTTTGCCATCATGCGGGCGCGGCCCGGAGTGCAGCGGATTCCGGTTGCGCTCTACGTGCGGCAGTCGGACACGAAGCGCCCGCAGTTGATCAAGTTGATCGCGACGTGCGGCCCGCTCGACATCGACGATCCGCAGCCCGCGATCACGGTGATGTTGCCGGATGAGGATTGAGCAGGCACCGAAGCACGACGGCTGAGATTCAAACTCTCAGCCGTTTTTTCGTTTCCTCTGGACCTAACGCCGGCCCAGACCCGCGCCAGCGGCCACGGGCCTCTGGACTCCGCTCCGTCGCGCGCCAACCGGAGCGCCGGTCTATTCCGTGAACTCCACAGACCGCCGCGAATGGCCGCTGGCGCAGCCAGGCGCGCGAAACCCACCCATCCCCATGCTCGCCCCTTCCACGAACCCAAGAGGGCTACGCTCTAATCTTTACAAGCCGACGTTGCAGGCAATAATTGCCGAATGCGAACTTGCCACCTATTTTTTTGGTCAATCTTTTTCATTTTTACGACCGGTGCTTACTGCGCTTCAACGAGCCACTTGCCCATCGATGTCATGGTAACTTCGGTGCCTGAAAAGGGGCGTTATGTGACAACTAAAGTGCAAATCACGGATGGTTCACCAGCATTGCTTCAAGGCTCGATTCGGGTTAACAACAAAGTTGCTCTGAGGGGCTGGCGGGGTTCTTCAGTCATCACACTAAAAGATGAACGTGGAAACATCATTTTTCGGAAGTATGCGCCAAAAGTCGCCGTTAATGCGCGATTCTTCAGCAACCACGACCGAACGGTTTTGTTTACGTACAAGATTCCCGACATCGTTAAGGATTCCGTCCGTTCTATGACCCTTGATAACATCAATGCTGGCGATCGGGACACGGTAAAACAGATTGAGGAAAATCTAAAACACGTCGAGAGGCTGTATAAAAAAGCGTCAACAATTGGCAAGTGATAGTTGGAAATGGTTTTGTTCGTCTCCCGCGTTCACAACCCTGCCAGCTTCCGCTGCCTGACCTCTCGCGGCTTCGTTGCGATCAAATACCGCAACGCATCCACCGCGTCGTCGCCGCCGATGCCTTCCTCGTCGGCATCGACTTTCAACACGTCCTCGGGGCGGTTCGGGTCATGTTGCATCGCGGGCAGGCAATCGAGCAGGCGCGCGCAGCGGCGGTGGATGAAAAGTCGCGGCGCAATGCCGGCGTCGGTGTCGCCGAGGCGGTGCAGGATTTCCGCCCAGCCGTTCACGCGGTCCATGTTCGCGCCTGTCAGCCGGATGCCGAGCTTCGCATACTGCGCGGCGACGGTGGTGCCGTCGCTCTGCCGTGAGAACACATCCGCGCCGGCCACGAACCGTTTCAAGTCCGCGACGGCCAGCGGGCGCTGATTCGTCCCGACGCCAACCTTGTGCCGCGCCAGCATCGCCGTAATTCCGGCCGCGTGCCGTTGCGGCAGCCAGAGCCGCTCCGCATGCTCATCCACGATGAACACGTTCCCATCGCAATCAGTGCAACCCAACAAGGCGATGGTGAAATGGACGAACCCGTAATCGAGCGCGCAGAACCACTCACGCGCGCGGGTGTCGTCGAAATCCTCGACGGCGTGAACCTCGCGCTTCCAGGTCGTGAAGTACTGTCCCGCCGCGATGTCCCACGATCCTTCAAACCACGCCTGCCTCTGCCAGCCGGTCAGATTCGACAACACCTTCACGTAATCCGCGTTCGTGAACCGATTGTCAGTGACGCGGGCGGGGATAAAGCGCGTTTCCTTTTCCGTGCCACGCTGGAAAGGCACGATGAACTTCTGCCGATACCAGGCATGGCCCACGCCGCCCGGATTCGTCGTGCTGTAAATGCGCGGTCGCCAGTTTGGTTTCGACGTGCGGCAACAAGTCGTGATGTCCTGATGCTTCCGGCTCGAAAGCGTGGTCGCTTCTTCAATCCCGATCACGTCGTATTCCAGCCCGAGGTAACTATCCACGTCTTTTTCATTTTGGAAGTGCCCCGCAATGATGCGCGAGCCGTTGGCGAACGCGAGAACACCACGATACGCCGAGAACTCGTGCGGCAGCCGACCAAACAGGCGACGTCGCAAGTCCTCAAAGTTCTCCATGTTCGCTTTGCCGACCTTGCGGAGCAAAAGGCATTTCAGCCCCGGCACCCGCTGGCAGTCATCGGCCCCCATCTGCGCCAAGAGCCAATGGCTCTTGCCGCCGCCTCGCGCGCCGCCGTAACCGATGGCCGTCGGCCCATCGGCGCGGTCACAGGCCCGCGCCGCCGCGCTGGCGGCGAGTTGCCGCGCCTGCAAAACCACTTGCGCGCGGATGAAGTTTTCCATTTGTTCCACCGGGCAACCCGCCCGCCGGCCTGCCGCCGCGTATTGTTCGAGCGCGTTCATTTCGCCTCCGGCAAGGCCACGGGTTGAACATCGACGAACTCAACGGACAACGGCTCCCCGTAAATTTTCTCCAGCGCCGCCTTGAACTCGACTTGGATCGGCCCGCCGTCCTCGCCGACGAGTTCCGTCTTGTCCGTCGCCATCCCAGTCGCCAACCGCCCGAGCTTCGATGCGACCTCCAGCATTCGGGAGATGTCCGCGAGGTTCGCATAAACCTTTTCCTTCTCCATGAACGCGGCCAGCGCCTTCTCGACGGCGGCAATGCACTTTTCGTGCAGCCGCCATTCGCGCTCGCGAACTTCCGTCTGACGCGTCAGCCACTCAGCGGCCTTGCCGCGCGCCAGTGCTTCCGTGGCCTCGCGCTCGATGACGGCCAGGTGCGAAGCGTGCGCGGTCACGCGCTCGGTCCAGCGCCAGCGTGAGGACCAGCGTTGGATCAGCCTCGCACTCTTGCCGCACTTTTGCCGAACGGACTCCAATGACCGTTCCGGCCCCATTCCGAGATACGCCACGAACGCGGCGAACGCCTTGTTGCTTTCCTGTGGCTGCTGTTCAAATGCGTGTGCCATCCGTGTCCTTTCGTGAAGCGGGGTGAATTGAATGGTGGCCGTCCGCAAGGACTTCCCGGCGTGTTTCAGCGATGGATTGCCCGCCCTTCCACCAGTGAAACCGTTCCGGTGAATCGAATGGAATGCCCAGCACTCCGCCGGGCGTCAGGTAAGGCAGCCGCTCCTTCTTCGGAGCAGCTAGGACGCTTAGGACGCCATTTTCCGAGTCCTTAAACATAAGCGTTTCATCACCCATGACTCCTTCTCTCCCGTGCGTGCGAGGGTTCAAAAGAGGCGTCCTAAGCGTCCTAAAATCTTCTTCCGTTTGCGGAGAGGTCGAAACCGGGGTGGAAACTGGCGTCCTAACCGTCCTAAAGAATCCCATGAGGGACGCAGCCACCGACTTCGCCGGTGCTATTGCACCCTTGCCGCTGACCACCTTCACGGTGAACGAACACGGCGACTTGTCCCCGGCCAGGGCGAATATCCGTTTCCGGTGTTCGGCGTCCTTCGGATGCACGCAGCAGCCAAACCGCTCGTCGGGATAAATCCGCAGATGCTCGCCGGCCTTGTCGCTGCCGCCTTCGGCACAGGCCGGGCAACGGGCTTGCACCATGCCGCTGGCCAGCTCGCGGACCTTCTCCAGTTGCCGCACGTCGAGGCTCATTCGTGTGCCTCCATTGGCCTGATGCACACCTTCTTCCAGCCGCGATTTGACTTCTTGCCCTCCCGCTCGATGCAGTGGCTTTTGGCCGCCTGCCAGACATCCAGCATCACATCGGCTGCCATCCGTTCCACCACCGTGATCGGCAGCGCGTTCCAGCCCTTGTCGGCGCAGAACTCGGCGTAGGCCTGTTGGAACTCACCCGTGGTGACATCACCCTCGGCGTGCCGTCCCAAGCGTTCGCGGGCGAACAGCCGGAGCGAGTCCGATTCCGCCAGCAGCGAATCCACCCGTCCCCGCTGCTCATCCGTCAGCACGAAGTCACCGTGCTCGGCAAACTCACCTTGCAGCTTCACGAAACCAGCCAGCGCCCAGCGCAGAATGCCGCTGCCTTCGTCGCGCAGCAGCGTGTCGTGAAAATCCAGAATCCGCCTGGCCGGCGGTTCCTTCTCGTAACGCACCACCAGCAGGCGGCGGCGCCACGCCCCGGCATCTTCTTCGAGCCGGATGCGCAGGCGCGAATTGCACGTCATCACGATGTTGAAGGTGCCGAACATCGCGAAGTCTCCATTCGACCCTTTGCCTTCCGGCGAGATGGGATCACCGCCGACCAGCACCTTCAACGTGCTGGCCCCCTTGCGCGTTAGAAAGTCACCCGCGACATCCGGCCCGATCAGCAAAGTCTTGCTGCGATAGCGATACGTCTCGAAACGCTCCTGCAAACATTCGGTGCGGAGTTGATACGTGTTCTCGATGCCAACCAGCGCCTGGATGATGCGGACGAGCGTCCCTTTGCCGCCGTTGGGCATCCCATCGAGAATGATAAACCGTTGCGGCAAATTGTAGCCGAACAACGCCAGCCCGGCCCACCGTTGCAGCAGGTCCGCATCGTCGGCGCTCACCGCCGGGTAAATCAGTTCGTTCAGGAAGCGCGGACACTCCGCGTCCGGCTCAAAGGCGAATGGAGACTGGTTGCGGGAGTAGTCCTCCGGCGAGAATCCGCCGAATTGAATGTCGCCATCGTCGGCGAAACGGACGACCCCGTTGGCCACATGGATGAAGCGATGCTTGTTCTTGAACGCGCCCCGGTTCTCCACGATGCCCATGAGCGCGCTCACCACCGCCTTGAGCTTCGTCTGCGTGATTTGGATTTCGAGCGAGAACTGGTTCGACTCGCGGCTGATTTCCAGGATGCGCGCGGAAATGGTTTCGCGGATGCTCTCCGGCGTCACCAGTCGCCACAGCCCCTTGCCATCATCGTAGAGGAAGAATGACTTCTCATCCGGGTCGTAGAGCACGCGGTTTTCCCGTGAGTAGAGCGCGGCCCAATACCGTTCGTTGATGCCCGTCACGCGGCCGTCCTTGCTGATGTAGAAAGGCTGGCCGTATTCACGCGCCAATTCCGCCGCCGCATCTTCACCGGGCTGATTCAGCCACGGCAGTTCCCAGGATTCCGGCCAGACAATCTCCGCAAACGCCATCCCCACTGGCGGCGCATCCACGAGGAGCGTGTAATCCATGCCCCGTGCGTGCCGGCCGGAGATTGTCGAAAGCCGTTTGTCCGCGCGCCACTCGAAATGCTTGTGCTCCGGGTTGCAGCTTTCCGGGTAATCGCCCTTGATGCGCAGCCACAACATGCCGCCGCGACTGCCGCGCGAGCGCGTCGTCGCGGCCAGCGCGGGATTGACCGTGAGGAACGCGGCCAGGTCCGCGTCGTCATCGAAATCAATCGCGCACAACCCGCCCGAAGCCTGGCCGAGATACACCGCGACGTTCGCCGCCTTGAGATCGAAGATGGCCCGATACGTCTCCGACTTGGTGTCCGCGAACGTCCGCTCGACATACGTGACCAGCGGCACCTTCGTCCCCCACTGGCACGGCACGAAGAACACATCATCGCCGAGCAGCAACGTGAAGCGTTGCAGCGGCGTGACTCCCTCTCCGCGTTGGGGAGAGGGTCGGGGTGAGGTGTCATTCGCGATTTCCGTCACGCGTTGTCCTTTGCCTTCGCACCGTTGCAAACGAACGCCGTCTCGTTCAGCCGCCGCTGAACATCTTCGAGGCGAAACCGGACAAAACGTCCGCGCAGTTTGAGATAGCACAGTTCTCCGTTCGCCATCATTGAGGTCACGGTGCGAACCGAGACTTGGAGAATCCCAGCCATCTGCGGCTTCGTGAAAAACATCTGGCCCGGCGGCAGCGCGGGCATTCCCTCTCCGCCTCGAACGGAGCCACCCTCTCCGCGTCCGATGGGGAGAGGGGCTGGGGGTGAGGTGCGGTGAGGTGTCGATTTCTCCTGCCGTTTCATCGCGCGCCTCCGTTCCCATCGGTGGCCGTGCGCAAGCACCCCGCCGCAAGCAGTTCGAGATCAGCGCGACGCAACCGGAACGAACCCGCGAGCACCTCGACTTTCGTCAGCCTGCCCGCGCGAATCATCCGCCACAAAGTTGGCCGCGACACGCCGAGGAACTTCGCACCCGCGCCCATCCCCATGAGCAACGGCCCGCTCGCCGCTTTCGGCGCACTCGGCATCCGCCCGTCCAATATTTCGTCGATGCACTCCGATTGTTCCGGCGTCGCCTGGAGAAAACGCATCAGCCGGTCGTTGGGATTCGCCGCGCTCATGGAAGCACCTCCGCCCCGATGGACCGGCAGGCTTGAAACAGGGCGGCCCGTCCTCGCCGCTCTCGGTCATTTTTCAACATCAAATGGTTCATGCTGGCGACAACATGAACGCAGGCGAACGCAGGCGCGAAAGGGAACGAAGTAGAACGTCAGGCACACGTTTCAGCCCGTGTTTATGGGGTCGAAACGCTTAAAGTGAAATGGAGTTAAACGGGCGGAACTTTACTCGGCTTTGAGAAAATACTTCCCGTTCTTGCCGGCGGCGTGAATCAGTGCCTCGCGCAGTTTGGGCAGCTCGCCCTTCGCGTCGTTGAAGTAATGGTGGATTTTCGGTTCAGAGTGCGGAGCGTCAGGGAGACTGCATTTTTCCCTGACATACGGATCGATCTCACGTTCGAGATGTCGCGCCGTCTCTTTGGAGAAAGCCTTTTTGTCCACGAGATACTCGATGCAATGACGCGCCTGATTGCGACTCCGCAAATCGTATGGCTCATCGTCGAGCCACACATGGTTGAATCCCGGCAGGTATTTCAGCCGCCCCAGAGTGATGCACTTGTCCGAAGAAGCATCCGTTCCTTCGCCATTGCGCTGCCCGTTGGCGTGTTCCACCTCTGAGGGCGGCGGCGTGACGGGCGTACTGGTCACGGAGCCGGACTCAATCACCGAGCGCAGCAGGCAATCACCCGGCAGCGTCCGTTCCAAAATCGCTTCGGCGTGCTGGCCGATGAGTCGTTTGATCGCTTTCTTCGTTTCCTGCGCGTGTCGGCGGTAGAGGGAAAAAATCTTCTCGGCCACGGCTCCATTTTGGCCGGAAATAAACGGAATCGCCCGCGCCACTTCCGGGTAGCGGCACAAAAAATCGCTACTGTCCCGCATCGCGGCGATTTGATTGGCGCGCTCGATGTAGCCCGCGCCCAAAATCTTGTCCTCCTTCTTGGGCCGTGCCTGGGTGAAGATGTCGATGTGGTATCGGTTCAACGGATCATCTGCCTCACGCTCCGCAGCCAGCACGCCAATGCGCCGGTCCAGACATTGTGAGCAAATGCCACAATGCGGTTCGTCGTTGTCCGTTTGCCAGGTGTGGGCGCAACTTCGCGAGAACGGAATCAGCGAACCGCAGTCCCCCTTCAGGATTTCTTTTACGACCTCCCCTTTCGTGTGCCAGAGGAAAGGCGTCTTCACTGAAAACTTCTCCCGCGCCAGCAGCGTGAGCAGTTTCTCAAATCCATCCATCACTCGCGGGTGTGTCGTGCGCGTGGCACGCGCCCCGACCAGTTGGCCACAGATCGGCAGGTTCAGGCTCAGGATGCCGTTCTCGTAAAAGCGCAGTTCTCGCAATCCCAGCATCATTGCCACCGTCCCGCCCAGCGCTGCGTAAAGGAACGAACGAGCACGCTGATAATGGTCCTTGCCCTCGATGCCCTTCTTGTTGATTTCCACCCGCAGGTGCAGAGGCTGGAACTTGTCCGCCTTGAGGCGCAGACGTTTGATCAGTTCATCGTAAGTCCGCCCAAACTTGTTCGTGGACTGATGATTGACCAGGGCGACGTTCTGTTTGTTCTGAATGATTTCCCGAACCGCTCCGCCCAAAGAATCCAGTCCGCCCGAGAACAGCGTCACCATCTCCGGCGGTTGCACGCCGGCCACCGTGTTCCCGAACGTAAGGTAGTCTTGGATCTCCGGCGCATCCGCGCCGGGCTGAAACGTGAACTCGTAAAAATCGTCCGAAAGAAACTCCAAGGTGTCGCGAAGCACCTGTTGCACGACCGGATCATTCCAGAAATCCGGCTCGCGGACGGGAACATGGTAATGCAGATGGCGACGCCACCGGCTGCCAAAGTTGTCCACGTCCAGCTTGCCACGGCTGAACATCTGATCGCCCTGATACACGTAAGTCGCGATGTCGAGGAGGTCGTAGAACCGGCCTGGCACCGTGCTGTAAAACTTTTTGTTGAGGTCGAGAATGTCCAGCCGGACGTTCACTTTTCCCGCCGACGGCCAGGCATTAAGCGCCAGCGCGCCCGCCGACTTGCCCCCTTTCGGCCTCACACCCCCGCACAGTATGACGTGCTCGTTACTCATCCCGCTTCGCGCGCTCCTCCAGTTCGAGACGCATCTTCTGCATCCCATACCAGCCAAAACGATCCACCGTATCGCGCGAAATTTTTCCGCCGCCCATGTAGCGGCGTTTCGAGAACCACTTGGCCGCAAACTCCTCCATGATCGCCGAAGCTTCCCGGCAATGCCGCAGCATTCCGGCCTCAAATTCCGTCACTTGGTTGGTGGTGGTGAACCGCTG
>JAYVWQ010000126.1:0-9599 GCA_043785945.1 Akkermansia sp. | reverse complement strand
CATTTGGCTTGGCGGTTCAGCGGAACAAAAGTCTCCGTACTGCTCAATTCAAATCCGCCCGCGCACTGGTGGAACCTGTTTTGGTCCAACGGTGGCGCGGGTTTCGGTTCTTGTCCGATGAAACCGTGGCAAAGACTCCGTTCCTTCGGATCTTTCCGGTTAGCCAGCAAATCACTGCCGATTGTTAGAACCGACCCCGTTCCGACCCCGACAGCGGCATTCGTGTCATTTTTTTAGTAAAAAGTGAAGAAGAACGCCGGGTGCCGCGAAGACCAGGAAACTCAAAACAAATCCGCCAAGTGATTTCCATGCAATAACGTGCCAACCGTGCCTCCGAATTCCAAATACGCTCACGATGCTTGCCACTGCCGACGTGATTGCAATAAATGCTGCCGTGCTAAAGACAGGCTGGGAAAACAGAGCTAACCAGACGATGAGTCCGCCAAAGCTAGATTCGCCAGACTGGCGGGGGTGGAAAAACAGGTTCTTCGCCCCTGGGTCGGAAAGCAGAGTCACACAACCAATACCAGAGATCGCTGCTGCTGCTAATGAAGCGACCACGGCGTACCAAGCGGCGATGCTAAAAATTGACCGAGCCGGTTTGATCGAAGTATTCAAGCACGGCAACTACTGGCGTTTGGTACCACTTTCAGGTTGGGTCGGTGCGTTGACGGGCCGTCCATTCGCATCCACCAAAATGTCTTCGGGAACTTGAATCGTGCGCCCGTCCGCCGTGGTTTCGGGGTGCCAGCGACGAACAATGCGGGTGGTGTTGTCAAAGGGCGGTTTGGCACCGGCAACAACACCCTCCCCAAAACCCACCACGGCTCCCGCCGCGTTTCCCCCCACCGCTCCTACCCCCGCTCCCAAAGCCTGCCCCACTGCTGGACCGGGTTGTCTTCCATTGGTAATTCCCACTCGATTTGGGTCCGAGGCACAGCCGGCGCTCAACAGCCCAATAGTTGCTGCGGCTAGTCCAATTGAAAAATGGCTGGTGGTATTCATATTTTAGCGTCAATTTAGTTACGCCCTATTTCTTAATTTCCTGTAAAGATAAAATAACATTTTCCATAAGATGTGGGTCGATAATATCGTCAAAGGCATTCGCTGGTCCCGTTGCGTTTCTATGAGATTCCCATCGAGCAACGAGACTTGCAGGCGGATTCACAGTGTAAACAGTTCCAACTTGTTTCCCCATCCGAGAGACGGGATCTCCTTTCACATCAATATTTGTTACGAGCGCCGCAAAATCCTGAAAGTTTGCGAATACCTTGTGCTTAAGCCCCTCGCCCAAACCAGCAGCATTGAACACGACCGCGTGTTGCTCGCAAGCCAATGCTGCATAAGCAGCAAGTCCACCACCGAGTGAATGTCCTGTCACCACGATCTCATAATCGTGAGGCTTGGCTTTATCGACGACCTGTTTTACAAAACTCACTGCCTGTTCATACTGTTCGGGCACTTTACCGAAGAAGTTTAGC
The DNA here is from genome assembly GCA_043785945.1 of Akkermansia sp. Taxonomy (GTDB): domain Bacteria; phylum Verrucomicrobiota; class Verrucomicrobiia; order Limisphaerales; family SIBH01; genus JANNGC01. The sequence goes on along the minus strand of JAYVWQ010000126.1, from coordinate 8,118 downwards.
ACATCTGCCTGCCAATCACTCGATGAGTCGAATTCTGTCCCTCGAAACGCTATAACTAGCGTTTTGTCGGTTTTAGATACATAAACCTGCGCTTGAAAACTTGTTCCCGGAATATTCTTAGAGCACTCCATCCCATCAACAGGGCATTTATCTGCGTAGTTTGGCACAGATCCAAATTTGTAAACCGCTTGGCTTATTAGCGCATAGTCTTTTACTTTTGGCCACAGGTATGTGTCTTGCAACGGTGGTAAATGGTCAGGCGCCTTCCGTATTTCTTCCCGCCGATCTAATATGTTTTGAAGGTCGTCCGTCTTCACTTGAACGGGTTGTATGATTCCCGATCCAGAAGCGGGAGTTCCAACGGCGAACAGGAACCCGTGGAGAAGGCCGTGGTATTTCTCCCTGTCTTCGGGAAGTGAGTAAGCATAATAGACCCCATCGACCAGAGGTTTGGCGGGGACCAAACGCATTCCTGTCTTGCCGCTTTCAGCGGTGGTTGGGATGAGTTGGAAGGGAATCGGCTCTGCTTCGCCTTTGCTGACCCGGTCCAGGCCGAGCGCCAAGTCATAGGCGTTCACCACGGTGTCACCATACTGTTTTATGAGCGGGACGCGAATCAGCCGCGTGCGCTCGGGAATCCATTTCGGCAGATGTTCCTTGGATTGATCGGGGAAGATCAAAAAACTGCCGCCACTCTGCGGCAACCAACCGGTGACAACATCCTTGGGTTCCTTTGGCTCGAAATCATCGTGCCCAAAGAAATCCTGGGGGCGGTAGCCACCCCGTAGAGAAAATCTCGCGGTCACTGTCTCCTTCGGTTTTTGGTATGTCAGAAATGGGTCAAATCGAAATTCCCTCCAACGTGTTTTCTCCAGCGTGAACTCCTTTCCCGTGAGTTTTCCCGGCGTAATCACGTAGGTAAAAAACGGCACCGGGAGAGGAATGATTTCGCCTTCCTCCGCAGCTCTGCCGACGATGGGCATCAGCCAAAGCAGGATCAACAGTCCACGACAAAGCAGAGAAAAGAAGCGGCGGTTTGAAACCAAGTGCAGCGGGTGCATATCCGTGATTGAGCATCAGAATCCTGCACCCGCTCGTTTGGTTAGCTTGATGATTGGCTCTTCCCCTTGCCATACCTTGACGCGGCGAGTGGTGCTGTTCAGGGACATTTGAAAGAGATACGTGTCTTGGGTCTTATTGCCTTGCGTTAAGTGTTCCTGAATAATTTCCCCGGAGAGCGTGTAATCAGGCCGTTCAGTAACTTTGCGGTCTTTCAAAAAATCATTCAGGTCGGCTTCAGCAATCGCCTTCTTATCTGTCGTGAAGGTCTCCACTTTGTCCGTTAGATCCAACGCTTTTGTGATCTTCGCTGTAACCATGTTCATGTTCAAGTGTTGGCCCGTAGAGTTCACTATCTCGCTAACGATGACCAAAGCTTTCCCGTTCGTACCCACTTGCAGCTTACTCTTGTTCACAACGGTGTTGATCAAATCCTCGGTCAATTTCGCGGCTGCAATGAGGCAGTCTTGATTATTAAGTTTTCCGTTATCAATGAATTCGTTTGGAGACTCAATGCGCCGGGTAGTCCCCGACGTTGCGCAGCCAGCGAAAGCAATTAGAAACAAGGCGGCTAAGAGATGGATTGGTTTGAGCAGGTTCATTTTCATTGTATGCGAGATGGTCATTGGCTTCTTGATGATGGTAACTAGGGTTCGATGAATTTGACTCGGAAGTCCTTGGCGGTCGGCGTCGGGGCGATGGCACTGATGAAGAGGCTTTCCTTACCTTCGATCTGTCGTGGAATATAGGTGGAAGTCGGGGTATTTACGAGCATCCCCGTCGCGTCGAACCACTCGAAACGATAGCTAAAGTTCTTCAACGAGCCAGTGGTATTCTGGAGTTCGACCTGCACTCTGAGGAAATCGCCGGGAGTCTCGTTGACACCAATGATGCGAACGGCGCGGTTCAGGCTGGCGTCGGTGAGGATGCGCTTGTCGCTCACCATCTGGCGCTGCCCGACGGATTCAGATCGTTCCACCGTATTGATGGTCGTGCAAGCCGACAGCACGACGAGGCCGACGATGCCAGCGAGGTTAACCCATGTTTGAGGAGAGAGGATTTTCATTTCAGTTTGACTTGGGACACGATGAACGGGCTGGTGGTGTTGATGGCTTTGACATAGACGAGGTTGATGGTGCCTTCGGCCACGGTGACCTCGGTTTTCAATAGACCGTCCGGGCTGGCAATTTGAATTTTGCGGTCGGTGGGAGTGGGTACGTGGCAGACTTGGAATTCCTTGGGCAAGGTCGTCCAAGTGCGGGTGTCGGCGATATTCACTGATGCTTGCCAGATTGCAAAGGCGGCTTGCGCTGCCAAACGGACAAAGAACCCCTGTTTTTTTGCTGCCTCAAGCGCGGCATAGGCGATTGCTGCCTTCGTGAGCGTTGAGGCCATCGTCTTGGTAATGATGGTGGGAAGCTCGTTCTTGAACTCACGACCGATGATCGCATCCATGCTCGCGAGCAACACAGTGGATTCGTTGGTTTGCCCGGCTGTGATCAACAAACCTGGAATCTGGCCATCTTGAGTTTTGAAGATCGGAAAGGCGGCACCCACATACGGAACTTTAGGAACGCCAACAATGAATAGAGGCAGATCAATGCGAATCTGATCGCGAGTAGGCGCGCAGCCTGTTTCAAAAATCACATAAGTGGTGGGCGGCACAGCCTGGCCGCCAATGATCTGCTGTAACAACTCATGGTCTTGCCGAATGAATTTGTTCTCCCCCACCATCCCGATTACCTCGTCGAAGGAGTGCTTGGCCATTTCCAAATCGGCCGACCCGGTGGCGGTGGACATGAAGTACAAGCCGTGGAGATAAACGGCGGCGGGGTTCTTGTAGTTGGCCTCCGCCTTGTACTGGTCGAGAAAGGCGTAAGCACCGTCGAATTGAGTCTTAAACCTGGGGTCGTCCTTCGCTTTGTCCGAGTCGAACTTTTCCTTTTCCTTTGCCTTGGTGAGTTCCGCCTCGGCTTTTTCAATGCGGGCCTTGTTGATCTCCACCGCCTCATCCTGTCGCTGCTGGGCACGGATGAATTCGACACGCGCCTTGTCCGGTTCCCCAAGCTGGAGGTAATTCAGGGCCTTGTAGGTGTTCAACAGGATTTTGTCGTAGGCCCGCCCTTCGTAGGGCAACTGGGCCTGATTGGACAGCAGCGCTCCAGCTTCCCTGCCGATTTTGGTCTTGGCCCCTTCGTCATACTTGTCGATCTTTTCCTCAGCGGCCTCGAAGGCTGTGATGCTTTCTTTGAATTGGCCTGCCGCCCGCAGGGCTGCCGCCTGTTCCAACCGCCAGACAATCGCATCTTTGCTATCTTTCTCCTTCTCGGCTTTGACCGTGTACTCTTGGACGGCGTTCGTCACATGGCCGTGTTCCCAGTGGGTAGCCATGCTTTTGTTTTGGCCTTTGTAAGTCTGGCAGCCTGTAACCAACAGGCTCATTAAGCCGCATATAGACAGAACTCGTGGGTAACGTTTGGTGTTCATGGTATTGATTATTTTGCCCGTTCGTTTGATCTTCAAAAGCGGTCAGGGATTCTTCTTGGCCGGTGGCAGACGGAGGATGGCTCCTTTGTCCACGCCATTGTCTTCGAGCAATTCCGCCGTGGAAAACTTCGGCGTTACGCTCTTGATTTGGGCCTTTCCGATCAAGACTTCCTCTTTTCCGAGAACTTCCTTGGTGTCTGGATCAATCAAGTCCTGCCCCACCGCAAAAACCTGCCAGATCTGATCCACTTCCACGCCGCTCCCGTCGCCACGGTTGATCGTGATCTGCTTGTCTCGCTTGGCCAGCACCTTGACGGGGAAGATGGTGTCTGCGACGCGAACCGCAATCTTCTCGGCCATCTCGCGGGAGATGGTCAGGAGCAGTTCGTCAGTCAGTTTGCCGTCCTTGGTGGTATTGGGACGTTCCTCGTAGGTGTCTTTGACGCTGTGCTGGAAATTAACGGACTCGAGCAGCTTGCCGGTGCTTGAATCCCAGATTTTGCCAACCGCTGACAAGCGGATGAGGCGCTTGGTGGCACTCTTGCCGGTTCCGGGAAATGTGGCCGATTCGGAGAAGTCGGCGAAGTCGTCCACACTGGTTACAAGCAGATATTTCGCGCCAGTTAGCTTTCCGATCTGGGCGGCGGTCTTGGAGTCAACATTGCCGGAAGTGCCGAAGCCCTGTTCGTCCAAGATTGGCTTCAAATCACTGCGTGAGACAATTTCAAATTTTCGCGTGGCGTTGACACGGTCGATCAGTTGTCCATCCAAGGCTTCGACGCTGCGACCCAAAGATAAGGTTTTGCCCGCAGCATCCGTCGCTTTTTGCAACGAGGGCATCGGCTTGACGGCCATGACCGCCAGCGTCGTTTTGCCGAGGTCTATCGGCGTGGCGGCGGGCAGAGACACCGCTTCTTGCGCCAACACAGGACTGAAGAATCCGCTCGCAACCCTTTCGGCAACATTCGCCTTGGGTTGATTTACCTCAGCCGGGACGACCTTGGACGCTTGGGATTCCACAAGCCGACTGACTGGATCGGCGGAGGCCGTCGCGGACGACGCAACCGCGTCTGGCGTGGCGGCGGATGGTGATGCCGCCGGTTCTGCGAGCGCAAACTGCGTCTGCGGAACTGATGGAGATCGGGAATCCGACCATTTCCAGCGACCGACGCCAATGCTGGCGATCAAAACGACGATGACAACGACCGCCAAAGCCGCGCCGGTCGCAACCACCAGTCTAGGATAAAAGGTCAAAGTTTTCATAGGTAATAGGTTTTGGGAGAAAATTTAATGGGGGGAATTAGTAGATGCTTTTGTAGACCTTCAAGCCATCCTTGGTGTCCACTTTGACATTCACCATGTTACCGCTTTGGCGGAACTGCTGCGCTTCTCCTCTGATCTTCTCCGTCTCGGCGTCTGTCAACTTCTTGCCATTCTCGATGGAGTTCAGAAACGCGGTGTTGTCCTTCCAGCGTTGGTAACCCGCATCGGTCATTTGGAGCGCGATGTGGAATGTTTGGCCCCGGTAAACAGAGATCGTGCCCTCGTAATCCTTAAATCCATCGCGGCGCAGACGAATTTTATGCAACCCCGGTGGTACTTTGAACACGGCCGGTGTCGAACCGATGCCCGCCCCATCGAGTTCCACCATTACGTTGAGCGCGAGAACCGGGATTCTTTCCTTTCCAATCACCACGGTGTTATTGTCCGTCAGCCGAACATCGGGAACGGTCACCGGCAATTGAGCGAGGTCTTGCATGCCGCACGCGACGGAAAACTCAGCCAGATTCGAGGATGCGACGACTGTTTTGATCACCTTCGTGCCCGCGCTCTCGGCAATTTTGACACACGCTTGGTCCAGCAGATCGTTGATGATGTCCGTGCTCTCGCTGCGACTGTTTTCGGTGAAACGCTTCGTGCTGCTCACCTTGAAGGTGTCTCCGGCCAGCGTGCCGCCTTGGATTCCATCCAGAATTTTATACGTGACGCGCAAAGTGTAGTTCACGTTGACGGTTTTGACATCGAAGGCTTCGGAGGTTTGCTTTTCTGTCGCGTAGGAACCTATCGAAGCGATTATGATGTAATTAGCGCCGAGCATCTGAGACAGCCGCAGCACGGATGAATTACTATCCAACGCTTTATCTATTTCGTTCTGTTTGCTGTCCTTCAACAGCGCACTGACCGCAACGGTGGCCACTTCGCGGCTGACCACGCTGAAACCTTTTTCCGTGATTCGGCTGGAAATACAGTCCTCAAATGCAGGCAATTTTCCATCCAGAGTTTTATCAGGATCGTGATTGGCCGAGAAAATTGCCGTCACCCGCCGATTGTCGTTTGCTGAGTCTTGCACAGCTACCGCCACTGGCTGAGCAGCGACAGCTTGCGGTTCTGTCTTGGGTGGCGCCGATGCTTTCGGCACTTCGGCCGCACCGGCCTCCTTCCTGCCGCAACCAGTCACGAGCAGAGACGCTGACGTAACAAAAACGAGCAGCACGGGACACGCGAAGAGCGAAAGATTTTTTTTGATTTTCATGTTGGAAAGTTTTTTACCGCACCATTGATTTCTTGCTTTTACAGTTATGGTGCTGGCGTCTTCGGTGGAGCGGGTTTCTTTTCACGCTGCGCCGTCCGCTCAATGTGGCTGGCGCTCTGCCAGGCGCGCAGCTTTTCGGCGTTGCGCGAGTATTTGTTGTGGATGATGGCGTTCAGGTAGGTGACCTCTTTCATCCCGTCGCGGATGAGCCGGCCAACCGCCGCAGTGCTGGCCACGCCGCCCTGGTCGCCACTCTCCTTCGCGTCTTCGGCGGCGTCGATGGCCGCGCGGTCGTCGGTGAGGTGCTGAACGAAATCGGCGGGAAGTTCGTGGGCGATGAACTTGGCCGCAACACCGGCTTTCTTCAGTTCCACGATGACGGCATCGGCGGCGGTCAGGAGCGCGGTCTAGCTGGGGCTGTCCGGGGTGCGGAATTTCTCGGCGAAGCCCGGCTCGTCCTGCGCAATGGCGCGGGCGGTGCGGGCGACGTTCTGCAAGTCGAGACGCAGCGCATCGAGCAGCACTTCCTTGGCGGTGGCGCTGCCGCCTTTCTGATTGGCTTTTTCCCGGTCGAGGTCGGCGATGATGCGCTGGATGTTGGCGAAGCGTTTGGTGGCTTCGCTGGTGGGGGTGAAGTCAGCGGCGCTGTCTCGGCCGAAGGTGTCAACGCGGCCGAAGACGTCGTAGCGGATGGTTTCCCTGTCGTTCATAAGATTGGTTCCCTTTTGAGACGTGCGTTTTTTCCCGGTGAGCGGGCGGAGGTTGAACAGGGCGGCGGTCATGGGGCAAGAAAAAAATTGGACAAACTACGAAGACATGAGAGGGGCGCGGTGACGGAGAGAAAAAATGGACGAGAAACTTCAGTATGCTTGGGGAGCGCGTGGCGTCTCGCCCGCTGTTTTCGGCGACTCGCCGATAACTTTCCCTCGCCGAACCTGTGAACCATGTGGGCGTAGGCCGTTCGGCGAGACGCCGAACGGTGCGACCGGGACGGTCGCGCTCCCCCACAGTGCCAAAGCACCCCTCACCCTCGGTCCCTCTCCCCGTGAGGGGCGAGGGAAGCGGAAAACGGCCAATTCGTGAGATTTTGCTGAAATGGCTGGAAAATAAGGTGTTTTGACACGGTCAAAGGCTGATTTACACGCTCCCATAATCATCTCGCACGCACCCAAGGCACGATTTACACGCGCCAAAGGTCGTCTCGCACGCGCCACGGTTCGATTGACATGCGCCTTGGCGAAGCTGACACGCGCCACGGCTCGGTTCGCACGGGTCGAAGGCGACGCTCGCACGCACCACGGTGAAACTTGCACACGCCTTGGTTCATCGCGCAGAGGCCAAGCTTTGACTGACACGTGCCACGACGGAACTGACATTCACCGAAGAATTCATTCACACACGCCACGGAGTTGTTCCACTTGAACAAAGATGAAAAGACATTTCCAAACTTCACGGCATGGTCAGGAATTCCGCGCTGGTCATCAACGCCCAAAGCAGATCGCGCACGGCCTCGGCGGGTTGGTCAGCACGCGTGTCGAGAAACGCTTTGGCCTGCTTCGCTTCCTCGGCATCCGGCCCGTGGCCCTGCACCGCGAGAAACGCTTCGCGCACTCGCGCGCTGGATTTCGGCAGCGCGGCCAACCGCGCCACCGTGCCCGTGGTTCCGGGCTTCAAGACTTCCGCCAGCGCGGGTGAATAGGAGAGGAACTGCGCTTGTTGGAACGTGGCGTTGTAATCACGAGGCAGAACATCCGGCATGGCCGCGACCACGCCGCGACGCAGGGCGTTGTCCTCCGGCGTCAACCCCACGGCGATGCGCCAGGAGCGCGCGACCTGCTCCGCCATGAGGGAACGCTCCAGCGCCCCGGCGAACCGCTCCGGCGCGGCGTCCGAAGGACTCAACCCATACGCCCGGCTCAGCACGAGGCCGCGCACGAGACGGCGGATGTCCTGCTGATGTGAGGCGAAATCCTGCGACAGCCATTCGAGCAGCTCCGGGTGACTCGGCACGTTGCGCGCATTGATCTCGTCCGCCGGAT
>JAYVWQ010000125.1:0-23944 GCA_043785945.1 Akkermansia sp. | reverse complement strand
GGAAAACCTTCAAGCCAACTGTTTGAAGATTGGCGCGCACCTTCAGACCGGACTGGAGCGGCTCAAGGCCAAGCACAACATCATCGGCGACGTGCGTGGTAAGGGTTTGATGCTCGGCATCGAACTGGTGAAAGACCGCACCACGAAAGAACCGGCGAAAGCCGAGTGCGCGCAAGTGCTGGAGACGTGCAAAGACCTCGGCCTGCTCCTCGGCAAAGGCGGCTTGCAAGGCCACACCATCCGCTTCGCGCCGCCCATGATCATTAACCAGGCCGACGCGGATTTTATTCTCGAATGCCTGGACGAGTCGCTGTCGGCGCTCTGAAAATTGAAACCACGGATGGACCCGGATAAACACGGATGGGGGGATGGAGTTTGTTTCATGCGGCAGACGCCTGCTGCGACTGGTAGGGCGGCGCTGTCCTCCGCTCCCTGCGCGGCGCGGTAAGGACGCCGCGCCCTACCCGTTCCATTGCCAATTTCGCCGTCCACTGTCAGAAGCAACCATGAATCCTGACTTCATGCGGGAAGCCATCCAACTCGCGGAACGCGGCATGATCAAAGACCAAGGCGGACCCTTTGGCGCGGTCATTGTGCGCGACGGCAAAATTATCGGGCGCGGCTGCAATGGCGTGACCTCAGGCAACGATCCCACGGCTCATGCCGAGGTGATGGCGATACGTCATGCCTGCAAACGACTGCGCACCTTCCTGCTGACCGGCTGCGAGATTTACACGAGCTGCGAGCCGTGCCCGATGTGTCTGGCGGCGATTTACTGGGCGCGCATCGGGCGCATCTATTACGCCAACACCCGGCGCGACGCGGCGAAGATCGGCTTCGATGACGCCGTGTTCTATCGCGAAATCGCCCGGCCCCGGTCCAAGCGCCAAGTGCCGATGAAGCAAATTCTCCGCGCGCAGGCCCAGATCGCGTTCCAGTCCTGGCAGGCCAAGCAGGACAAGATCACATATTGAGGCGCGGTGCAGTTCGACTTTCGCAGCAATCGCATCATGATTGTGCCCATTCGTTGACAACCTCCGGCTCGGTCCCCATATTGCGCGCCGCTTTTTGGCGGATGGTAGGTTACCCAAGTGGCCAACGGGGGCAGACTGTAAATCTGCTGGCTTACGCCTTCGATGGTTCGAATCCATCACCTACCACCATTCTCTTTAGTTCCTGAGTTCCGCCAGCGGCGAACTCGCTTCAAAACCCGGGTCAGCGTTTTCGGGCGGCGCAGAAATTCTCCACGTATTTGCCGAGGAGATCGGCTTCCAGGTTCACCGCGTCGCCCACCTTGCGTTCGTGCAAAGCCGTGACTTCAAAGGTGTGCGGGATGATCCAGATGCGGAAGCCACTTTTGGTCACGCCGGCCACGGTCAGGCTCATGCCATCGACGGCGATGGAGCCTTTGAACACGACGTAACGGCGCACCTCGGGCGGGGCGGCGATGTCGAGGACGTGGTCGGCTCCGGCCCGTTCCCAGCGAGTGATTTTGCCGACCGCATCAATGTGGCCGGTGACAAAGTGCCCGCCGAGGCGCCCGTTGGCGGCGAGGGAGCGTTCGAGATTCACGAGCGAACCGGCGGCGGCGAACTGGAGGTTGGTGCGCATCCATGTCTCGCGCAGCAGATCGAAATGGAGCAACGCCTGGCCCTTGGCGCGCGCAATCTTCGTCACCGTCAGACAGCAGCCGTTGATCGCGATGCTGTCGCCGACCTTGGTGCCGCGCGCACAGAGCTTCGCCCGCACGGTCAGTTGAAGGGCGAGGGCGGTTTCGCGCACGCGGGTGACGGTGCCGGTTTCTTCCACAATGCCAGTGAACATGGTGCGGGCAGCTTCGGGAAACACGGGCCAATGCTCAATCTAGTTCTCAACCCGCGCGGTCAGCAGCAGGTCCGCCCCGAGAAAACGGTATCCCACCTCGCTCAGTTGGAGCGCGTCCTGCAGATCGGAAATCCCTGCGCCCGCCACGCCTTTGCGGGCGTCGCGGCCACCGATAATTTTTGGCGCGTAGAAGAAAGCCACGCGTTGGGCCAGACCGCCGAGGAGAAACGAGGCGTTGACCTCGCCGCCACCCTCAACAAGCAGGCTGGTGACGTTTTCCGCGCCCAGCTTTTTCAGCAGCCAGCGCAGATCAACGCCGCCGTTCCGCACCGGCGCGACTTCCACACGCACTCGCTTCCCCAGGGCCGCCACGCGCCGTGCGGGTGCAGTCTTCGTCACCACGATGATGGTTCGCGGCGTGAGCGCATCCGTGACCAAATGGGCGGTGAGCGGAGTGCGCGCTTGCGAGTCGAGCACGATACGGAGCGGCGGTCGCAAACCCGAAACCCGAAACCCGTGACCTGAAACTTTTCTCACCGACAACGCCGGATTATCCGCGAGCACCGTGTTCACGCCCACCAGAATGGCGTCCACGCCGCGCCGCAGTTTCATGGCGAAGGCCCGCGACTCGGTGCCGGTGATCCACTTGGATGCGCCGGTGCGCGTGGCAATCTTGCCGTCCAGAGTCATGGCCGCCTTCACGAGGACGAAGGGCGTGCGGTGGACGATCCAGTGGTTGAAGGATTCGTTCAGGCGCGTGGCTTCCTCAGCTCGGATGCCGGTCACGACTTCCACACCTGCGTCCCGCAGCAGCTTGAAACCACGGCCCGCGTGCTGTGGGTTCGGATCAGTGGCGGCAACCACGACGCGTTTGATTCCGGCGGTGATGATGGCCTCGGTGCAAGGCGGGGTGCGTCCGTGGGTGGAGCAGGGTTCGAGCGTGACGTAAAGCGTGGCCCCGCGCGCGCTGTGTCCGTGTTCTGCTGCGTCGCGCAAGGCTTCGATCTCGGCATGGGGCCGGCCCGCGCCTTGATGCCAGCCCTGGCCGATGATCTCGCCGCGCTTCATCAACAATGCGCCGACGAGCGGGTTCGGCGAGGTGTCGCCATAGGCCCGGGTCGCGAGCCGCAAGGCCCGGCGCATGAAGGTTTCGTGCGGTGATGGAGTGGAGCGCAACAGTGCCGCGAGTGTGGGAGCGGGTGGGGAAAACTGTCAACGCGCTGAGGTGGTGGTGAGGAATGGCGGGCGGGCGGCGTGGGGCAGGCTGGAAGCGTGCCCCACCTCACCGCACACGGTCTGTCGTGGCCGTAGCGCGACAAGTTCTGCCCTCCAGAGTGACAGTCCAGTGACACGGGCGACACACCTCAGCAAAGATTATGCGCCGCCGGTAAATTCCTTGAACGAAACTCCCGGATCGGCGTCTTTGAGTCAGGTCAAAAATGAGAACGCTCCGCCATTCCATCGCCGTCGCCCTCGCCCTGCTGGTCGCGCTCGGAACCGTCGCGTTTGTCGCGCCCATCTCGGCGGCGGACAAGACCTCCAAGACCGGGAAGAAGAAAGACAAGGGCATCCCCGGCGCGGACATCTTCGACAACAAAACCGTGCTGCCCATCCGCATCGAGATCGCCACGAACGAACTCAAGGCGCTGCAGATCGACAATCGCAAACACGTCCGCGCCACGGTTTGGGAGGGCACGAACGTGTGGCAGGATGTGGGCGTGCATCTCAAGGGGGCGGCGGGCAGCTTTCGCGGCGTAGCGGACAAGCCGGCGCTGACCCTGAGCTTCGGCAAGTTCACGCCTGAGCAGCGGTTTCATGGCCTGCGGAAAATTCACCTGAACAACTCGGTGCAGGATCCGAGCTTTCTGACCGAGAACATTTGCGGAGAATTGTACCGGATGGCCGGCATACCGGCGGCGCGCGTCTCTTTTGCGACAGTGCAGCTCAACGGAAAAAAGCACGGCCTCTACGTGCTCAAGGAGGGCTTTGCCAAGGAGATGCTCGCGCTCACTTTCAAGAACACCAAGGGCAACCTCTACGACGGCGGTTTCATCCGCGAGGTCACCGACCAACTGGAGCGCGACCTGGGCGAAGACCACGACGTGGCCGACTGGTCGGACCTCAAGGCACTGGCCAAGGCGGCGATCAACCCGAATGCCGCCCTGCGTTTTGATGAACTGAGCAAGGTGCTTGACGTGGATCGCTTCGCTTCGTACGCCGCGCTGCAAATCATGACCTGGGACTGGGACGGCTACGTGATGAACCGCAACAACTACCGCATCTATCATGACCTTGAATCGGGCAAGATGGTGTTCATCCCACACGGCATGGATCAGATGTTCTCGGTCTCGGACAGTTCCATCCAGCCACCCGACAAGTTCAACGGACTGGTGGCGAGCGCGTTCATTCGCACGCCGATGGGCCGGCTGCTCTATCGCGAACGGTTTGGGCAGATTTTCACCAACGTGTTTCTACTCGAAATGATGACGAACCGCGTGAATGAACTGGGCGCGCTGCTCCGTCCTTACGCGCCTAATGATCATAGCAATCAGGTGAAGCGCATCCGGGATTTAATCGTGGCGCGGCATACCAATCTGCAGCGGCGGCTCACCGAGCCGGAGCCGACGCCGCTCCAATTCCTGAGCGGCGTGGCTCCGCTGACCAACTGGATCATCCCCGTGTCCACGCAGGAGAAGGGCAACGCGCCGCGCGACCAAGTGACCGAGGAGGGGCGCGCGAGCCTGCACATTCGCGCCACGAACACGACCACGGCGTCTTGGCGTGCGCGGGTTTTGCTGGAGGCCGGACGCTATCGTTTCGAGGCCACGGCCAAGAGTGCGGGTGTGGTCAAGGCCCCGGCGGTGGTGAAGAAAGTGGTGGAAGGCGCGGCGACCGCCGCGACCGTCCCCGTGGTGGAAGCGGAGAAAAAAGGCGAAGGCGCGGGCATCCGCTACTCCGGCACGCAGAAACCGCGCGAGAACCAACTGCTCGGCGACACGCCCTGGCAGCCGCTGGTCTATGAGTTCGACGTGGCTCCACCGAGCGAGGAAGTCACGCTCGTCTGCGAGCTGCGCGCCATTTCCGGCGACGTGTGGTTCGAGACCGGTTCGCTCCGGCTGGTGAAGTTGAAATGAGCTGGCAGCGCTTCACCACCGTTCTGTTCCTCGCCGTCGTCATCACGATGAGCGCGGTGGCGGCGAGCAAGAATGATGCGCCCAAAAAACCGAAGGCTGCCGGCCTGCCGCCCAAGGACAAGAAGAGCACTCCCGCTCACGCGCTGTTCTCCACCAACGCGCCTATCCACACCTTCAACATCGAGGTGAGCGGCGGCGAACTGGCCGCGTTGCAGAAGGACAACCGCAGCTACGTGCGCGGCACCGTCACCGTGGGCACGAACGTGCTCAAGGATGTGGCTGTCCACTTGAAGGGCAACGGCAGCTTCCGCCCGTTGCAGGAGAAGCCGAGCTTCGTCACCAAGTTCGACCGCTTCGTGCCCGACCAAAAACTGTTCGGCGAGAGCAAGCTCGCGCTCAACAACTCCAGTCAGGATTCGACCTATCTCGCTGACTTCATGGCCAACGAAATGTTCCGCGAAGCCAACGTGCCGGTCTCCCGCGTCACCCACGCGCGCGTCGTGTTCAACGGGCGCGACTGCGGCCTCTACGTGCTGGTGGAGATGCACAACAAGGAATTTCTCAAGCGCTGGTTCCGCAACGCGCAGGGCAGTCTTTACGAGGCTTACACGGCGGACGTGGACTCGCAGATGGACCTGGACAACGGCACGGACAAGAACCAGACGGATCGCAAGAAGCTGGAGGCGGTGGTGAAAATTCCCGACGCCGCCGAGCGTTGGGCCAGGCTTCCGCAGGTGCTCGACGTGGACCGCTATCTCTCCCACCTCGTCTGCGAATTGTTCACCGGCCACACCGACGGTTACGCGATGAACCGGAACAACTACCGCATCTACCACGACCCGGACACGGACCGCTTCACCTTCCTCGCGCATGGCGTGGACTGGGCTTTCCAAAACACCGGCGTGTCGATGCAGCCGCCGCTGGGATCGCTCGTGACCAAGGCGGTGATGACCACGCCGGAGGGAGTGCGGCTGTTCAAGGAGCGCCGCATGACGCTCTTCACGAACGTCTTTCAACTGGAAGCGCTGACCAATCGCGTGAACTGCATGGGCGCGCGCATGTTGACCGTGGCGCGCAATGCGAACGAGACGAATGACTTTCGCCGCTGCGCCAACGAGATGAACGGCCGGCTCGTGGCGCGCTGGCAGAACCTGACCAACCAGCTCTTCAGCCCGCCACCCATTCCGTTGGTCTTCAACTCGGAAGGCATCGCCCGACTCAGCGGCTGGCGGATGAAGACGGACCCGAAATCCCCGCCCGCCCGGCACGAGCACCTCACCAATGGCAGCCCCCGGACCCTGCACATCAGCACCACCACGAACGCGGCCACCGTCGCCTCATGGCGCACGCGGGTGCTGCTGCCGCCGGGGATTTATTTCTTCGAGGGCGACCTGCGCGGAGCCGGCATCGTCAGCCGGACGAACGCGACCGACATCGGCTTCGGAGCCGGGCTGCGCCTCTCCGGCGACAAGCACCGGGAGAACCAGATGGTGGGCGACGCGCCGTGGACGCATGTGCAGCACAGCGTGACCAACACCGTGGAAGACGCGGTGGAACTCGTCTGCGAACTGCGCGCGCTGCGGGGCGAGGTGTGGTTCAACGAGGACTCGCTGCGGCTGGTGAAGAGGAAGTGATTCAGAGTCGGCGGTGGAGATGCCCAGTGGGTCTCGGTGAAGATGGTTCGACAGGAAGGTTTTGCGCGTTCTCCCTCACCCCGACCCTCTCCCGCTGGGAGAGGGAGACCCGCGCACCGCGCCAGTTCCAAATAGGATGCAGCTCAGCTCCGCGCGCCCGGACGGCTCCGCCATCCACTGAGACGGAATTCAATTCTCCCTCTCCCAGCGGGAGAGGGCCGGGGTGAGGGAGAACGGCTCGCAGTTCGATCAACGCTCAACGGGCTTCGGCATCTGGCCCGGTGAAAATAGCCCAGCCCTTGAGGGCTGGGTCAAACGTCCCGCGCGAGAAAGTCCCTTCAGGGACGAAAGAAAGCGGGGCGGTTCTTTCGTCCCTGCGGGACTGATGGCCCACGCGGTCGCCGATCCCAGCCCTCAAGGGCTGGGCTATTTTCAGCAGGCTGACCGACTACCCATGCAACGCATGCTTAGGGATGCGTTGTGCTTATCTGGCGAGCATGGGCAAGAGTTTCCACAGAATAATCACAGCCCAAATCGCCGCAAAAAATGTAACCAAGGACTCGGCTCGTCGGCCGCAAACGCGCTGGATGACTCCACCGATGGACAGGACAACCAAGCTCAATGCGTAACCAAGAATGACCGGGATTCCGACATCACTCGCGAACCAACCTATACAGACGAAGACTTTGAACGGGAACAAAACGAGCTTTGCCCATCCCGCTCGTGTTTTTGGCGCCAATGTCATCATGCACGCAAGCCCGCCCCACACCCCCTTCACCGCATCACAAACTGCCGGTGCTTCGCAAACACCCCGCGCAGCGCCTTGGACGACTCGTCCTGCAAGGCCTGCAACTCGCGATAGACTTCGACGTTCTTCCGGTTGGGCGTGGCGGTTTCGGATTTGTTGATCTCCACAAACTCATCCGTGATTTCCGAGATGCCGATCTTCTCGCCCTTGTTCCGCTGCCAGCACCAGTAGGCTTGGAGGGCCGCGCCGTAGGCCGCGCCTTCGCTGACCTTGAGGGTCACGACCTCGGCGTCGAACACGTCGGCCATGATTTGCCGCCAGACCTTGGACTTCGCGCCGCCGCCCGTGGCGCGGATTTGCGTCGGCTCCACGCCGAGCTGCGCGAGACGGCGCAGGCCGTAGTTCATGCCCATGGTCACGCCTTCCATCGCGGCGCGCGAGAAGTGCGCGGCGGTGAAGGTGCGGGCGTTCACGCCGAGGAACACGCCGGTGCCGTCGGGCACGTTGGGCGTGCGCTCGCCTTCGAGATAGGGCAGCAGGAAAAGACCGTCGCATCCGGCAGGCGCGCGCGAGGCGGCATTGGCGAGCTGGTCGTGGGTCAGCTTGAATTCGTGGCGCACCATCTCGGTGGCCACGGTCACGTTCATGGTGCAGAGGAGCGGGAGCCAGCGGTTGGTCGAATCGCAGAAGGCGGCAATCTCGCCGCGCGGATCGACGACGGGCTTTTCTGCGCAGGCGTAAATGGTGCCGCTGGTGCCGAAGCTCGCGGTGATGACGCCGGCCGAGGTGTTGCCGGTGCCGATGGCCCCCATCATGTTGTCGCCGCCGCCCGCGCTGACCAGCACATCGGTGTTGAGTCCCAGTTCAACGGCCGTGCTGCGCTGGAGCCGGCCGGCCGGCTGATCGCTGTAGAGAATGGGCGGCAGCTTGCCCGCGAGATCGTCGTCGATGGCCGCGAGCAGGGCGGCGGACCACTTGCGCCGACGCACGTCGAGGAGTGCGGTGCCGCTGGCGTCGCCGAACTCCATGACCTTCTCCCCGGTGAGCCAGTAGTTCAGGTAGTCGTGCGGGAGCAGAATGGTGGCGAGCTTCTTGAAATTCTGCGGCTCATGATTCTTCAGCCAGAGAATCTTCGAGGCGGTGAAGCCGGGCAGCACGGCGTTGCCGATGGCCTTGATCGTCTCCTTCGTGCCACCGAGCGCCGCCGTGATTTCCTCGCACTCCGCCGCCGTGGAAGTGTCGCACCAAAGTTTGGCCGCGCGGATGACTTCGCCCTTCGCATCGAGCGGCACGAAGCCGTGCTGCTGGCCGCTCACGCCGATGGCCTTGACCTCGGAGGCGGTGGCCTTGGCCGCGCGCAGGGCCTGGCGAATCCCCTTGGCCGTGGCGTCGCGCCAGGTGTGCGGGTGCTGCTCCTTCGCGCCGGGCGGGAGGTTTGGAATCAGGTCGTAAGCCTGCGCGCCGGTGCCGAGGACGTTGCCGGTGTTGGCGTCCATGACGAGGACCTTGGTGGACTGGGTGCCGCTGTCGATGCCGAGCAGAAGTGTACGCATAATGAAAGCGCGAGATTAAGAGCGGAGCGCGAAAAGGCAAGCGGGGGCCGGAGGGCGGATTTGTCCCACAAAGTTCTAACGGAGAAACGGGCGCAGCCAGCGCACTCGGGCCAGCAGCAGGACCACGACCCAGGTGATCATGAAGACCCCGCCAGCGAAAAACCAAGGTGCGCAGAGCCTAGTTCCTTCCAGCGGCAGTCGGCGCAGACATTCAATCACATAAACATGGAGGGCATACATGCCCAGTGAACCGGCCCCGATGCCCGCCAGCATTCGACCGTAAGAAGGGCGGGCGAGAGCCAGCCAGACCAGGCCCACGGCGTAGGGAATGGTACCGATCAGGAAATCGTTTTGCGCGAGAGGGCGGAGAAACTCATGTCGCAACCACAACGCCTCGGCGAGATGACAGGCCAGGCCCGCGCTGGTCAGAAACAGGCCGGCGGCGAGGGAAAATTTCCGCCGTGATGCCAGCCAGACGCCGAGGGCAACCCAAAGCGTGCTGGTGAACGGCCCGCTCTTCATGTCGAAGTGAACGTGGAAACCGGCCCGCATCCCGGCATAGGACGCGCCCAGCAGGGCCACCGCGTACAAAACACCTCCCACCAGCAGGGCCCCGCGTGCGTTCCAGAAACGCAGACACAGCCAGACGAGGCCGATTCCTTGGAGGAGGGAACTCAGGAACCAGAGATGATAGACAAAACCGCTGATCAGGAAGGAATGCGGATGGCGCAGGATGAGTTCCAGATGAAGCAGCAGAGCGGGCCAGTTCCCTTGCGGGGCGCCACTCACATACGGCGGTATCACTGCAAAAAAAAGCGCCCAAAAGAAAAACAGTTTGAGCAGACGGACCGCGTAGCGGCGGAGAAGGAGGCCGCGACTGGCTTCCCGCTGCCATGCACCCATGAACAGGAAGCCGGCAATGATGAAGAAGACCGGCACGGCAAAGCGACAAACCTGATTGAATATCTGCCACGCCACGGGCGGCGCTTCCTGGGTGGGCGGAGCTGCATGGATGCAAATGACGGCGATGATCCCGATGCCCTTGACTGCGTCCAAGCTGGTGAGACGTGCGTGCGGCAAAGCGACACCCCCTTGAGCTGGGATGGAATCTTGCACCGACGCCCCTATCGGCTCATGGCATGTCTTATTCAAAGGTGGAAAAAATTATGCCGCAAGCTACTCGGGCCACACCGGCCAAGGCAAGCGACCCGCAGGGCGAATGATTGCCAAACGCCGCGCTGCTTGTTTCGCTTCGTCTGCGGGCGGATCACCGCTCACGCGCATGGACACGACACAACTGATTCTGATCGGCACGGCCATCATGCTGGTGGCATTTCTCTATTCGTCGGTCGGACACGCGGGCGCATCGGGTTACATCGCGGTGCTCACGTTGTTTGGATTCAGCGCCGGATTCATCAAGCCCACCGCGCTGGTGCTGAACATTCTGGTGGCCGCTATTGGCAGCTACCAGTTCTGGCGGGCGGGACATTTCTCGTGGCCATTCTTCTGGCCGTTCGGTGCGCTCGCGGTGCCGGCGGCGTTTCTCGGAGGCTATCTCCATCTGCCGACCCCGCTGTTCAAAATCCTGCTCGGCGTGGTGCTGCTGTGCTCGGCGCTGCGCTTGTTCCTGCGCCCCGGTGATGCGCCCGTTGTCACACCCCCCGCGCGCCCGGTCGCGCTCGGGGTGGGCGCGGGCATCGGATTGCTCTCGGGACTCACGGGAACAGGCGGCGGCATTTTCCTGACGCCGCTGCTGCTCTTCTGTCGCTGGGCGCAGACCAAACGCGCGGCTGCGACCTCCGCCGTTTTCATCCTCGTGAACTCACTCGCCGGGCTGGCCGGTCATTTCGCCAGCGGGAAACCGGTGCCGACTTTCGCGTGGGCCTTGGCCGTGGCGGCGGTGGCGGGCGGCACGCTGGGTTCCTACTTCGGCAGCGCGCGCTGGACGGCGCGGGTCATTCAACTGCTCCTCGGGGCGGTGCTGGTCATCGCGGGGGCAAAATTGATCGGCACGCGCTGAACGCCTCGCGGCCGGGCGCGCCCATCGGGTGCCGGCGATTTCAAAACCCGCCGTCGTTCAAATTCATCGCGCACTTGCCTAACCGGTGATCTCACGCCCAAGCTCCGCCCGTGCTTGAGTCTCCCTCCCAGTTTTATCACCGCTGGCGCCTGGCCCATCCGCCCTTCGGTCTGCTCCACGATCAGGACACGCCGCCGGAACGGCTCGTGCAGAGCATCTGGTTTCATCAGCGCCTCCGTCGCGAGGCTTTTCAACTGGCCGATGGTCGCGCGCTCCGCGTGTTGCATCCCGGTTTTTGGAACCACGGCGCGGGGCCGGATTTTCGCGACGCCGTGCTCCAGTTCGGCAGCGACGCGCCCGTGACCGGTGCGGTGGAAATCGATTTGCAATCCTCCGGCTGGAAAGCCCACGGGCACGACCGCAATCCGAATTTCAACAACGTGAAGCTGCACGTCCTGTGGGAGAGCGCAGGAAATGTTGATCCCGCCATGCTCCCCACGCTGGTGTTGCCGCCCTTTCTCGATGCGCCGCTCGCGGAACTCGCGCTCTGGCTGACCAGCGACGTGGCGCAGACTTATCCGGAACATCTGCTCGGCCAGTGCGCCGCGCCGCTGCGCGATCTCTCCGAGGTGCAGATCGGCCAACTGCTGAACGAAGCCGCGCTGGTGCGGCTGCAACGCAAGGCCACCGACCTGCACGCGCGCGCCCGGCAGTCGGGCTGGGAGCAGGCACTGTGGGAAGGAATGTTCCGCGCGCTGGGCTACGCGCAAAATGTCTGGCCCATGCAGCGGCTTGGGGAATTGCGCGCGCGGCTCGGCGCGGACGTGACTTCACCCGCACTCACGCCGGTGCAGACGCAGGCACGCTTCCTGGGCGTAAGCGGATTGCTGCCCGCCGATCTCACGCGGCAGCAGCGCGCGGCGGACACGTATCTGCGCACGGTTTGGGATCAATGGTGGCGCGAGCGCGACGCCTTCGGTGACTGCGTGCTGCCCCGTGCGCTCTGGCGCTTGAATGGGATTCGCCCGGCCAATCATCCGCAGCGCCGCCTCGCGCTGGCCGCGCACTGGTCGGCGGATTTTGGCTTGGTGAAAAGAATTGAGAAGTGGTTCGCCACCACTCAGCCGGAGGGCGCGCTGGAGGATTCACTGCTCGAAATTTTGCAGCCGCCCACCGACGATTTTTGGTCGTGGCACTGGACGCTGCGCTCGGCCCGGATGCCGAAACCGCAGCCGCTCCTCGGCGCGACGCGCGCCACCGATCTGGCGATCAACGTGGTGCTGCCGTGGCTGTGGGTACGGGCGCGCGAAGGCGGCCACGCGCGGCTGCAGGCGGAGGCAGAGCGGCGTTACTTCGCGTGGCCCGCCGCCGAGGACAATACGGTGCTGCGGCTCGCACGCGACCGGCTGCTGGGCGGACGCAAGGACACCAATCTGAACAGCGCGGCGCGGCAGCAGGGCTTGCTGCAAGTGGTGCGGGACTTCTGCGATCACTCGAACGCGCTGTGTGCGGATTGCAAGTTCCCTGAGCTGGTCCGCACCTGGCAGATCAGCGCGGGCTGAACGTGCTGCCAGTTTGCAACTGGCAGTCGGGGCCGCGCGGGAACTGCCGGTTCCAAACCGGCAGCACATTCTTCACTGACACTTCGCACACCACGCCGTGGTGCGGCCGCCGATGGTGGCGCGTTCCAGCACCGTTCCATCACGCGGACATTTCCCGCCTGCGGCCCAGCGCTCGTGATAGAACCAGCCACGCGGCGGGTCGGAGAAAGTTTCGCTCACATGCTGCATCGCGCCCCGGCAGACGAAACGCATGGCCTTCCACAAAGCGGTGAGTTGCGCGCCGGCAATATCTCCGCTGGCCCGGCTAGGATGGAGCTGGCTGCGCCAGAGAATTTCATCGGCCATCCAGTTGCCCACGCCGGGAAAATGTTTCTGCAAGAGCAGCGCGCCCTTGAGCGGCAGTCTGCGATGCCGTTGCAAGGCCTCGCGCAACACCTCGATGGTGAACGCGGCGGAAGTGACGGCGGGCGGAATGCGCGACCACCACTCCGGCTCGCCCGCGCCTTGGAACCACAACACGCGCCCGAACTGGCGCGGGTCGTTGAAGACGAGCGCGCGCTTCGCCTGGCGCAGGATGAGATGATCGTGTTTGCCCGCCGCGAAGTCCGCCGGCTCCACGCGCAACTGGCCGGTCATGCCGAGATGCACCGCGATCCATCGCCCGCGCGAAAAGCAGAAGGCCATCTGTTTGCCGCGCGCCTCGGAGCGCAGCAACGTAGCGCCCGGCAGTTCGCGGGCCAGCGTGCGGATGTCGGTGCCGCGAAAGATTCGCTTGTCCGGACGCAGCTCCACGGCGCGCACCTTCGCTCCGAGACCAGAATTCCATTGCTTGCGGTAGTATTCGACTTCGGCCAGTTCAGGCATGGAGTGATTGAAAGCGAAACGCGCCGCAGCGGGAATGCTGAACTGAGGTGACAGCTATAAAAAACAAAATTGTCCCGCGAAGAGGCGAAGTGAGCGAAGAAGACAATGAAGCTGCGTGACAGAATGAATTTTGCTTCCTTCGCTCACTTCGCCCCTTCGCGGGACACTCTCTTCTCGAATCCCACCGCCTCGGCTACGGAGCCGCCTGCAAATCTTCCTCGATGAACGCCTCGAACTCGCGGCGCAGATGAGGCGGGATGCGGGCCTTGAAGCGCGCGGCCCGGCCCTGGTAGTTGCGCTCGATGACTTGGGCGACGGCGTGCAGCCGCGCCATAACCTGCGGTTGGTCGTGCGGAATCTTCAGTTCCACGAACTCGCGGATGGGCCGGAGCGCCGTGCCGATCTCGGCCAGCAGTCCGGCCACGCCCTCGCCCGTCTTGGCCGAGATGGCGACAGCGTTCGGGAAACGCTCGCGCTGACGGGCCAGCCCGCCCTCCATTTGAAAGCGGTCGATCTTGTTGAAGATCATCAGCGTGGGTTTGGTCAGCGCGCCCAGTTCCTCCAGCACCGCGTTGACGGCGGCAATCTGTTCGTCGGCCTGCGGATGGCTGATGTCCACGACATGGATCAAAAGGTCGGCTTCCACGACTTCCTCCAGCGTGGCCTTGAAAGCCTCGACGAGGTCGTGCGGCAGCTTGCGGATGAAACCCACCGTGTCGCTCAATAAAACATTTTGATTCGTCGGCAGGCGCAATCGCCGCGTCGTTGGGTCGAGCGTGGCGAAGAGCGTGTCCTCCGCCAGCACCGCCGCGCCGGTCAGCGTGTTGAGCAGCGTGGACTTGCCGGCGTTCGTGTAGCCGACGATGGAGGCGAGCGGCCATTGATTGCGCTGACGCCCGGCGCGCTGCGTGGCGCGCTGTTTGCGTACCGTGTCGAGTTCCACGCGGATGCGGTCGATGCGCTCGGACACTTTGCGGCGGTCCGCTTCGAGCTGCGATTCACCCTCGCCGCCCCTCATGCCGATGCCGCCGGACTGGCGCGACAAGTGGCCCCAGTAACGCGTGAGTCGCGGCAGCAGATGTTCGAGCTGCGCGAATTCCACCTGCAGCTTGCCCTCTCGCGTGCGCGCCCGCTGCGCGAAGATGTCGAGGATGAGCGCCGTGCGGTCGAGAATCTTGCACTCGAAAATCTTCTCCAAATTGCGCGCCTGCGCCCCGCTCAGTTCGTCGTCGAAGATGACCGTGTCCACATCCAGTTCCTTGCACTGCTTGGCAAACTCCACCGCCTTGCCGCTGCCGATGAAGGTGCCGGCCACGGGCGTCTCCAGCTTTTGCCGGCCCGCGCCCGCCACGACGCCGCCGGCGGTCTGCGCGAGTTCGGCGAGTTCTTCGAGCGACTCTTCGATTTCCGTCGTCGAGCGGCTCTTGAGTTCAAGCCCGATGAGAAAGACCCGCTCGGTCCTCCGGTTGGCTGTGTCGATGAGTGCTTTCACCTTTTCTTAATGCGGCAGCGGGAAAGCAGGCCGCTACGCCTGGGCCGGGAAAATATCCGCGATGGGGAAAACCACGCCGGGAAGACTGACGGATTGCAGAGTGCCAGCCACCGTGAGAGTGACTTTAGTGCGATAACCTTCGTGCGTCGGATCAGAATAAACGTCCACCGTCCGTTCCTGGGCGCGCACCAGCCAGTATTCCGGGATGCCGGCTTCCGCATAAATCTCCGCCTTGCCTTCGTCCACGGCCGCACTGGTCACGGCCACTTCCACCACGAGTTGCGCCGTGGCCGGATGCGCCGCCGTCCAGTCCTCCGGCTGGCCGCGCACCACCGAAAGGTCTGGTTCCGGCTCGGAGTCGTGCAAGGTCAGCGGACCCTCGCGCCGGACTTGAAAGGCTTTCGGGACGAGGACCAGCAGCAGGAGCATCAGCTTCTGTGACACGAATTCATGGAGGGGGGATTTGGCCATTTTGTTGACGACGAGACCGCGCAGCAATTCCACCTTCTCCGCCAGCGCGCCCGCTTCATGCGCCCGGTGGTAGTCCGCCACGGACAGGCGGTGCATGCGTTCGCGCACGAGTGGAAGTTCAAGCAGTGACGTCATCACGGCAGACGGTGCCAGACGGCGGCGCATCGCTCAAGCAGGGAGATTGTGGATGAAGAATTCGAGCGGAGGAGGGCAATCATTTTTGTGGCGCGGACAGATTATTCGTCCCGGCTGATCCACGCCCGCGCCGGCCCGGTCTGCCGCTCACATTGGGCGGCGGAATCGCCGGTGGATTGGTGTTAATCCCCGCCGCTGCCGCAGCCACCGGGTCGAGCCCTTTCAAAATGTTTGTGACGGCGGCACACAAACGCCAATCCGGATCTTTCAGCAAATGAACCAAGACGGGAACCACCATGTTTGTTTCAATGTCGGAAACACGCAACTGGTACAGAGTTGATCTCCTCAACCGCGCCCGGTTGCTTTCCAAAGCTTCAATCGCCACACGCGTCGCTTCCTCTCTGCTCGCAAATTTCATCAGCCGCCGGACCGCGACCGTGGCCAAGACCTCGTCCGGGTCATTCCTCATCTGCCTCATATCCGGCAAAGTCGCGACCGCCAGCGCCGGCAGCGTTGTGCCTTCATAAGCAGCGAGACGAATATGGTAATCAGCGTTGGTCAGCCCCATCCGAAGACTTGGCAGCGCAGCCTCACCAATCTGTCCCAAGGCTGCGCCTGCCTCCCTGGTTGTGTTCGTGTCCCAAAACATTTTTTCCAAGGCAGGAAGTGCCGGTTGAGCGTTGGTTCCCAACGCGGTAAATCCCAACAACGCTTCAGCCCGTTCTTGGGATGCCCATGTGAACCTGAACGAGTAGATGGATTGTTTGCGCAGGAGTTCGGACAATTGTGTCTTCCATGCCGGATCGGTGGCTCGCAGTTTGGCCAGCAGAATGGGGAAAGCCTTGGGGCCGATCTCTCGAATCGCGGCTTTGATTTCAGCAGAATTCGCTCCTGGTGCTTCCCCGTCATGAAACGCGGCCCGCTCCAACCATCCCGTCAACGAGCGGCCCTGCGCGCTTGGTTCTCTGAAGAAAAATCCGAGGCTCGCGATGAGGACAATCCCCGCGAGCGCGACCAACCATAGAATTCTGGAACTCAGCCACGGCATATTGGTGGAAAAACTTACGCGAACCTCTGCGCGTTTCGTTTGTTCAGCAAGGCATCATTGTCACCATCCTGGTGGTTTCGAGTAGCGGACGCTGATGCGGATTGCCCGAAGCGAAGCCGGACGCTAACCTCCAGCCCATGAAGATCGAGTTGACGCTGCGGCACCAGCAATACATCGACGGCAAGGTCAAGAGCGGCGCGTACGCGTCGCCGGATGAAGTGGTGCGCGAGGGGTTGCGACTGCTGGAGGCGGAGGACGCGCGGAGCCGACGCATCGCTTCGTTGCAGGCCGAGGTGGAGAAAGGTTTCGCCGGCCCGTTCACTCCGTGGACTGCGAAGGACTCGGATCGCATCCGCCAGTTGGTTTCGCGTCCAGCGCGGAGGAAGAATTGACGCCCGTCCAAAAGGGCGCGCAGTTCGAGTCGGACTTTGAACGCGAGGCGCTGTTTCTCTGCGAAGTCAGTCCGCCGGTCGCGCTCCGTTTTGTCGATGCGGTGGACGCGGCCATCGAGTTGTTGGCGCAGCACCCGGAGATTGGCCCGGTTTGGCGCTACGGAAATCCCCAGCACCCCACCCGCTACCTGCTCGTGCCCGGCTTTCACAATTACCTGATCTTCTACCGCCACGAGCGCGGTGCAGTGCGTCTGGGCAGGCTGATGCACGGCGCGCAGGATTTGCAGGACGTGCTGGGGGACTAATCGCGTTGGGAGACCATGGAGCCAGTCAGGATTTGCTCTGCCAGTGAAGGAACGCTCTCCGCAGTGCCTACAGGAATCCACTCCACCTGAAGTTGCCGACGGAACCAGGTCATCTGGCGCTTGGCGAACTGGCGGGTTTTGATTTTTACCAACTCCACAGTTTCAGCGAGCGGGCGGACGCCGCGCAAGTGCTCGACCACCTGGCGGTAGCCGATGGCCTGCATCGCGGTTTCGTTCTGCTCCAGGCCGTGCAGCAGGAGTGCGCGCGTTTCCTCCACGAGTCCACGGGCGAACATCTCGTCCACGCGGGCGTGGATGCGGGCGTGGAGTTCGGGAGAAGGGCGCTGGAGTCCGTAAATCGTGGGAGCAGCCGAAGGCGTGGGGAAAGGGGAGATTGAGGATTGAGGATTGAGGATTGGGGATTGGGGATTGGAGGAGCCGGACGTGATTTCGTTTTCCGCTTTCTGCTTTCCGTTTTCCGCTTTACCAGCCTCGCTGCGGGGTGATTGCCACTCGGGGCGCTGCGCGGAAAACGGCTGGCCGGTCAGGCGGATGACTTCGAGGGCACGGATGACGCGGCGCGGATTCTGGCGGTCGATGCGCTCGTAGGCAACGGGGTCGCGCTGCTCCAATTCGCGCAGCAATTGTTCAAGCGGCATGGCCTGGAGTTCGGCGCGGAGTGGGGCGTCGGATGGTGGCACGTCGCCCAGTCCTTCGAGGTAGGCCTTCAGGTAAAATCCGGTGCCGCCGCAGAAAATGGGCACCCGCCCGCGCGCCCGGATGTCGGCCTCGGCCTGGCCCGCGAGCGCGACAAACTTCGCCACGTCGAACGGCTCGGTCAGTCCCACCACGTCGATGAGATGGTGCGGCACGCGGGCGCGTTCCGCCGCCGTGGCCTTGGCCGTGCCGAGGTCGAGGCCGCGATAGACCTGCATGGAATCGACGGAGATGATTTCGCCGCCCACTTTTTCCGCCAGCGCGAGCGCCACGGCGGACTTGCCGGAGGCGGTGGGCCCGACGAGGAAGATGGAGGGGAGGGCGGACATTCAGGAAAGGAGAAACCACGGAGCGACACGGAGGGACACGGATGAAAAAAGTCGGTTCGGCCATCCGTGGTTATCCGTGTCCATCCGTGGTTAAGATTTTTTCGGTGCCGCGCTCGCCGCCTGATGAAGCACCACCAGCAGAATCACCCCCGCCGCCAAAATCCCCGCGCTCACCAGTTGGGCCGGGGTGAAGAAGCCGGCGTAGATGTGCCCCGCCGAGTAATCGCCGCGAAAGTGTTCCACCAGTGAACGGGTCAGGGCGTAGCAGATGAGGTAGGCGGCGAAAACCTGGCCGTCGAATTTCTTGCGGCGATAAAGCCAGGCCAGGAAGCCGTAGAGCGCGAGGCTCAACAGCGCGTCGTAAATTTGGGTCGGGTGAACGCCGTTCGGATGCGACTCGTGGCCCGAAGGAAAATGAATGGCCCAGGGCAAAGGGCACGCGCGTCCGTAGCAGCAGCCGTTCATCAGGCAGCCCATGCGACCGAAAACGTAGCCGAGCGCGATGCTGGGTGCGAGGACGTCGGCGAGTTTCCAGAGGGGCAGCTTGCGGATGCGGCAGTAGAGGAGGACCGCCAGGGATGCGCCGATGAAGCCGCCGTAAAAAACCAAGCCGCCGTGCTGAACCATGAAGATTTCCTTCCACGGCCGTCCGGCGAAACTCTCCTGCCAATACGTGACCACGTAGAGCGTGCGCGCGCCGAGCACGGTGCCAATGATGATCCACACCACGGAGTCGCCTACTTGATCGGGCAGGAGGCCGTGCCGGGGCGCGCGGCGGCCGGCCGTCCACAGCCCGGCGAGAAAGCCGAGCGCGATGAACACGCCGAACCAATGGAGCGGCCAGGTTCCGAAGTTGAAGGCAATGGGATGCACCGGCGGCGACTTTGCGGGCTGGGGGAGGGGAATTCAAAGTGAGAAATGAAAAGCCGGGGCCGGTGAGGAATCATTTCTCGCGAAGGAGGTGAAGGGAGCGAAGGCCGAAGGGAGAAGTTTGACGACTGGTCTTGGCTACCTCCGCCCCCTTCGCGGCCTTCGCGAGACTCATTGCGGTTTTCCCCGGTGACGGCCCAGCGTGACGACGAACTGTGGAAGAGGCGGTTTTCCGCTCGCAAATTTTCTGGGCCACCGAATCATGCGCCCATGAAATCCCTTTCGATGGTTTGCGCCCTGTTGGCAATGTTCAGTGTCCACGCGGCGGAATTAAAACCGCTTACCCCCGAGGAAAAAGCCGCTGGTTGGAAGCTGCTCTTCAACGGGCAGGACCTGAGTGGCTGGCGGCAGTTCGGCAAGCACACGCCACCCGGCGAAGGGTGGAAGGCCGAGAACGGCATCCTCAAGAAGCTGGCCAAGGTCAAGGGCGGCGACATTGTCACCACGGAGAAGTTCAATGACTTCGAGTTCAGTTGGGAATGGCGCATCGCCGCTGCCGGCAACAACGGGGTGAAGTATCTCGTCAACGAGGCCCGGCCCTCCGCGCCCGGTCAGGAGTACCAGATGCTCGACGACGCCGGCCATCCTGACGGCAAGATCGGTCCCAAGCGCCAGACCGCGTCCTTCTACGACGTGCTGCCGCCGGGAGAAAACAAAGTGCTCAAGCCGGTGGGCGAATGGAACTCGTCACGCATTCTCGTGAAGGGCAATCACGTCGAGCACTGGCTGAACGGGGCGAGGGTCTTGCAGTTTGAACTGGGCAGTGAGGCGGTGAAGGCGGCGGTGGCGCAGAGCAAGTTCAAGAGCGCCGCGAAGTTCGGGGAAAAAATCGAGGGACCGATCATGCTCACCGACCATCAGGACGAGGCGTGGTTTCGTAACCTGAAAGTCCGCGAAATAAACTAGCCGGACTGGCTTCGCGTTCACATATCCATTTATTCACTGTGAACCAGAGCATTTGTGTTCCGCTGTTTGCCAGTCAGGCACACGTCGTTGATTGGGCATTTTCCGCACTGTGTTGTGACTTGGCACAGGCCCCGCCCGTGGTGCCAAAAGATTCTATCTAGGTCAACGGGCGTGAACCTTCCTCCCGCAAGTCGTGCCAGTTCAATAAACAGCCTGCGGAAGAATAGGTAATTGGATTTGTCCGACGGGTCCGTTCCAAATTCAATTCCAGCATCTTTTGTCAACTCCCAGCCGTAGCCCACCAAGCCAATGCGTGCGACAACTCTGATAACGTGTAAATCGAACGCCGCATAATTTTCATTGAAATTAGAGAGCGCCAAGTCACGCACCTTGGGACCAACATGCGTGATTTTCCGAAGTTTATCGTGACTGAAATTCGATTGCTTTGCCCCATCGCTAGCGGCTTGTTCAAGATACGCTTCCCAGTTCCAATGCAGTGTGTCCTTAAAGTAAGAGACAACATCTTTCATCACTTGCGAGCCTCGGCTTCCCCATCGGTATCTTGCCTGCTTCAATACGCGTTCATAATTTTCCGGCGTCAGGTCGTCTTTGGTTTTCACGATTTCATCAAGAGCGTGCCGAAGTCTTTCCCCGGCGTTGCCAGAAACGGTCATCAGCAGTTCCCGAAGGAGTATGCGTAGCACCTTCATGTCGTTCTCATCTGACCGCTCTTGGGTCAGTTTTAGATTCGTTTTGATGGCGTCACGATGCTCATTGACCCATTCCCCAATCGTCTGGGTCGTTTTTCTAAACGAAGCCTCAATCAGCATCAGTTTTTCAAGGGTCGTGGATACGTCTGGAAGCAGTAAGGTCATGGCAATGCGTGTTCAGGGTTTCGCTTAATCATTAAACTGTCATTCGCTCTATTATCTGTCCGGCATGAGAATGTCTCCGAAGAAAAATCCATTTTTGAGGCTTCACTTATCCTCGGCCACGAAGGTCGCCACGATGGGCCGGTGGTCGGAGGCCGTGCCCCAGTTGGGCATTTTCAGCACGCGCGTTTCATTCGTCACCCATTCGCGCGCCATTCCCCGGCTCAACAGGATGTAGTCAATGCGCCGGAACGAATCCTCCTTGCCGTAGTAGTGCGTCCAGGCAATGCGCGGCGGCGGGTAGTGCGCGTTCACGTTCGGCTGATCGTCGCCGTTGTCCTCCGCCGGGCGCGTGTCGATGAGCGCGTTTTTTCGTCCGATGATGGTGCGCACGGCCTTCGAGTCGCGCGTGTCGTTCAGGTCGCCGACCACGACGACATTGGCGTTCGGTTGGCGGTCCAGAATGGCGTCAATTTTTTCCCGCAGCAGCGCGGCCTCCTGCTCGCGCAGCTCCTGTTCATCGGCGTCGAAGGTGGTGAGTTTGGATTTCAGATGGGCCGTGAGCAGCGTGAAGGCGTAGCGCTCGTGAACACGAATCTCCACTTCGGCAAAGCCGCGTTTCACGTAGTGGCGTTTGCCGAAAAGCACGAAGGAATCGTTGGTGTGCAGGTGCCGCGCGGTGATGGGAAACTTGCTCAGGACGGCGACGTGGATGTTCGTATCCCACGCCGAGACGTGTTCCCAATGCGCGAATTCGCAGCCCTCGCGGCGCAGGCTCTCGCGCAATTCCAGCAACTCGTTCGTTCCGCCCATCTCCTGAAACGCGATCACGTCGGCCTTCAGCGCGCGGATGCTCTCGCGAATTTTGGCTTTGGCGGTGTCGGACTTGGCGGCGCGGGTGCCGCTGGCGGTGCCGAGGTAATTCTGCACGTTGTAAGTGGCGACACGAAAAGTCTGGGCCGCGTGCAGGCTGGCGCTGGCGAGCCAGAGCGCGGTGAGGAGACGCGCGAACATGAGGCTTGATAGCAGCGCGACCGGGGCAGGGGAAGCTGGGATTTTTCCCCGCGCGAGGCCGGGGTGTTTCGGCCTCCCCCTCGGCGAGGGTCGAATGCGCCCGCCTGCCCACGCAGCACCACGCTTGAATCGCGCTCCCCGCTCCGCTTTGCTCTGGGCATGAAATTGTATCCCACGCTCCGTTCGCTGCTCATCGCCGCTTTGCTCGCCACCGTCGGCTGCGCGCACGCGGATCACTTTGTTTATGTCGGCACCTATACCGGCGCGAAGAGCAAAGGCATTTACTCCTGCCGCATGAACTCGGCGGGCCAGCTCACCTCCGCTGAACTTGCTGCTGAAATCACCAATCCCACTTATCTCGCCGTGCATCCGAATCAGAAATTCCTCTACGCCATCGGAGAGATTTCCAAGTTCGGTGATCAGAAAGCCGGCTCGGTCAGCGCCTTCGCCATTGATGCCGCGACGGGCAAACTCACGCCGTTGAACCAGCAGTCCTCCGGCGGCACCGGCCCCTGCCACATCGACGTGGATCGCGCGGGCCAGTGCGTGGTGGTGGCGAACTACGGCGGCGGCAGTGTCGAGTCGCTGCCCATCAAGGCCGATGGCTCGCTGGGCGCACCCGGCACGTTCATCCAGCACGAAGGCACGAGTGTGAACAAGTCGCGGCAAGAAGGTCCGCACGGGCATTGCATCGTCGTGGACCCAACGCAGAAGTTTGCCCTCGCCTGCGATCTCGGATTGGACAAGGTGCTTATCTACAAACTCGACCCGGCCCAGGCCAAGCTCGCGCCGAACGATCCGCCGTTTGCCGTCCTCGCCCCCGGCTCCGGGCCGCGCCACCTCGCGTTTCATCCGAACGGAAAATTCGCCTACGTGATCAGCGAGCTGCTTTGCACCATGACGGCTTTCCAATGGGATGGTTCACGCGGCGCGCTGAAGGAGTTCCAAACGATCAGCACTGTGCCGGGTGAAGTGCAGAAGGGGTTCAGCACCGCTGAGGTTTATGTGCATCCGTCCGGCAAGTTCGTTTACGGATCCAACCGCGGCCACGACAGCATCGTGGTCTATGCCTGCGATGAGAAGACGGGACGCCTCACGCTTGTCGAGCATCAGGCCACGCAGGGCAAGACGCCGCGCCATTTTGCCCTCGACCCCAGCGGCCAGTTCCTGCTCGCGGAGAACCAGGACAGCGGCAGCATGGTCGTCTTCCGCATCGACGCAAAGACCGGGAAGCTCACCGCCACGGGGCAGAAGGTGGAAGTGGGATCGCCGGTCTGCGCGGTGTTTGTGCCGGTGAAATAAAAGCAGGACACGTTAATGGCCGGGCGTGTGGCCCGGTGCGGCTTGAGCGACCGCGCGGCCGACGGGCAGGATGAAGCTGAATGGTTCCTGGCGCAGTCGCCGGAGCACGGCCCAGCGGAGCAGCCCGCGTTCGGGCGCATGCACGTTCCGCGCGCGGGTGGCGACGAACAGGGCGAGTCCGAAGCTGACCAGCAAATTGAGCAGGCCGATCCCGAGGATGCCGACCACGCTCGCCAGCCAGACCTTCAGCCCGATTCCGCCGACGCCCAGCACCGACAGCGCGGCCGTGAACTGGCCGGTCGAGAGCGTGACGTGCCGCACGTCCAGCGGCGCACTGAAGAAACCCGCGATCTCGGGAATCATCCCCAGCATGAAGCCGAGCGAAAGGTTGCCCGCCAGTCCGGCGATGTGGCGTTCCAGCCAGCCTGCCAGGCGCACGGCCCGGCTGGGTCCGAGCAGATGTTGCAGGCGTCGATGTTCTGAGATCGAGGCGCGCAGCTCGTGGAGCGCAAACCAGTTGTCCGCCCAGGCCGCAAACACCGAGGACAGCCAGAGCAGCACGCCGGTGAAAACCGCGAAGGGCCATGCGCCGCTCAGGGCCGAGATGGAGCCGACGATGTGGTGGGCTTTTTCCTCATCCAGCATGGCGTGGCCCGTCACCGCCATCCAGCCCCAGTGCAGCAGCAGCGTGG